>JAUSJS010000245.1 GCA_030647575.1 Candidatus Limnocylindrales bacterium
GCGGCGGGAGGGGCGAAGCCGCCGACGTAACGAAGGCGCAGGACGAGATCGGTCGCGCCGGCCGGGTAGGCGATCCCGGTCGCGATCGGCGATCCGGACGGGCCTGACGTGGGTCCGGCGCCGGCGGCGGTGCAGGCGGCCGCGACGAGGGCGACCAGGGAGATGGCGAGGAAGCGGAAGGGCGAAGACATCGATAGACACCATGAAGCGGTTTGTGGTTGTGTGGTCGGCCCGACGACGCGCCCCGACGCCCGTGGGTTCCGTCATTCTGCGCGAGACCTTCGAGCGCTATCGCCGAAACCTCCGGAACCTTGAAGTCTTGACCCACGACGAACTACTGGCGCGAGCGCGGTTCCCGCGTCGTGGCCTCTCATCTCGGATGGGCTGGAATACTCCACTGGAGTATTGACAAATAGGTTGACAAACGGTGGCTACGAGGCGCAAACTGACGCAACTTGGGCTTGTCAAGACTTGACAGGCCCACAGGCATGTCCGGGTCCAGGAGGCGCTGTTTGGCGGTCGGTGTTGCAGCCGAAGTGAAGAGCAAGCTGTCCGTCGCCGATGTGGTCGGCGAGTCGGTCAGCCTGAAGAAGGCGGGCACCACCTACAAGGGCCTCTGTCCATTCCACGGCGAGAAGACACCGTCGTTCGTCGTCACCCCACATCGCGAGAGCTGGCATTGCTTCGGATGCGGCCTGGGCGGCGACATCTTCAGCTTCGTGATGCAGCGTGACAGCGTCACGTTCCCCGAGGCGCTCCGGACGCTGGCGACGCGCGCCGGCGTCGAGATCGACGAGCGGACCAAGCGTGAGGACGCCCACCAGGCGCGCCTGCGCCAGGTGCTCGATCATGCCATCGCCTTCTATCACGCCGTTCTCACCCAATCGAACGCGGGCAAGGCGGCCCTCGATTACCTCCATGGCCGCGGCTTCACCGACGAGACGATCGCCGTCCACCAGCTCGGCTGGGCGCCCGGCGGCTGGGACCAGATGACCCGGGCCCTCGGGACGAAGCGCGACGTCCGCCCCGATGAGCTCGTGGAGGTCGGCCTCGCCTCGCCACGGCAGGGCGGTCGCGGCGGCGTCTACGACAAGTTCCGCTCGCGCGTCGTCTTCCCGATCCGCGACCAGAACGGCCATGCCGTCGGGCTGGGCGGCCGACTTCTGGAGGGCGACGGGCCGAAGTACCTCAATTCCCCGGCGACCCCACTCTTCGACAAGAGCCGGACGCTTTACCTGATCGACAAGGCCAAGGGCCCGATCCGCAAGTCCGGGCAGGCCGTCATCGTCGAGGGCTACACCGACGCCCTGATGGCGCACCAGGCCGGCTTCGACAACGTGGTGGCCAGCCTCGGCACCGCCCTCACGCCGGGCCAGGTCGCCTTGCTCACGCGCTACGCCAGCCGGATCGCGCTGGCCTACGACGTCGATGCTGCGGGGGAGAAAGCCGGCACGCTCGGTGTGACCGCCCTGGCCGGCCTGATCGGCCAGCTCCAGGCGGATACCTCGGGTGTCAAGCTCGAGGACGTTCGGGTCGCCCGGCTGCCCGACGGCAAGGACCCGGACGAGGTGGTCCGCGAGTCGCCGGCTGCCTGGGAGGCGGCGGTCGCCAAGGCGAAGCCGCTGGTCGAATACCTGATCGATCACCATGCCGATCGCTTCGACCTCAAGACGAGCTCCGGCCGGATCGGCTTCGTCGAGGCCGTGATGCCCGCCCTTCGAGAAATCGCGGACCCGCTCCGCCGCGACGAGGCGCTCGGCGAGGTTCGCCGCGTCTCCGGCGTCGAGGAGCGGGTTCTGCGCCAGGTCCTCGAGCGCCCCGCGCGCAATCCTATTTCCCTAAGGCGATCGTCAGGACAGGGGGGCGCGGGTGCTGGCGGCCCCGGGGAGTCGCGGATCACCGCCGACGCCGTGCTTTCCTCGCCGGATGCGCTCCCGATCCACGACATCCTGCGGGCGATCACGCCGGTCGAATCGGAGCTGCTCCGGCTCCTCCTGCTCGTTCCCGATCAGCAACTTCGGGTCGTCGACGAACTTGGCCCAGACCTGCTCCCGAGCACGGTCGCCCGCGAGCTGTTCCGGGCCATCGTCCTCCAGCGCGCACCAAACGATCAGGGCGTCCATCCGCCGTTCCAATGGGAAGGGCTCCTGCTCTCGCTCGACGACGAAACCGGCGCGCTCGCTCGGGCGTTGGTGGCCAAGCCCGGCCCCGATCCGCGCGGGCTCGTTGCTTCGGAGCTCGACTACGAGGTCGCCCGACTGCTCATCGAGCTCGAGGATGACCAGCTGCGCGAGCGTAGCGACTACAACGAGGCCGCCCAGGGGGAGGCCGAGCGGGCCGCCGATCGCGAGGCGATCGAACGGCTGATGCTCGAACGACGTCAGATCAACGAGGCGCGCCTGTCACTCGACCGGCGCCGAGACCAGACCCGGCTGCTGACCAGCCACCGGAGGTAGCCATGTCCGCCGATCCGCTCGATAAGCAACTCGTGGAGGCCGTCCTGGCGCGGCCACGCCGTGCCAAGGCCGACCTCGAAGAGGCCAAGCTGGCTGGCATGCGCCCGACGCGCTCGACCGGCGTGGCGATCGCCGATGACGACGAGGATGAGGACGACGATCTCGAGATCGGCCCCGAGGGCCCCGATGGTGCCGACGTCGGAATCATCGTGGTCGCCGAGGACAGCGTCGAGGCCGTCGCCAAGCTGCCGTCCGATGCCCCGGCGAAGCTCGACCCGAAGGCGGTTGAGGAGCCCACCGCCGAAGAGCTCGAGGCCATCTCGGCCGACATGATCGGGATCGACGACCCGGTCCGGATGTACCTCAAGGAGATCGGCAAGGTCGC
>JAUSJS010000248.1 GCA_030647575.1 Candidatus Limnocylindrales bacterium
AAGCTGTTCGAGAGCCTGGCCGTGGGCTTGCCAGTCGTATCGAGCGACTTCCCGGAACGTCGGGCCATCGTCATGGACGACCCGGCCGGCCCACTCGGCGCGGTGTGCGATCCCACGGATGTCAAGGCCATCGCGGCGGCGATTCGTTCGATCCTGGATCTGAGCCCCGACGAACGGGAAGCGCTTCGGGCACGCTGCCTTCGCGCGGCGCACGAACGCTGGAACTGGGAGACCGAGTCGGCGCGCCTGGTCGCGCTTTACGAATCGCTGGCGCTCGAGCTGGCGGGCTCGGGAATCGAGGCGGAGGCGGGGACCGCTTCCGGAGGCTGATCCATGCCCGCGCTCGGGCGGCCGAGGCGCTCCACCTGCAGACCGGCCGCCTGTGCCGACTCGACGTCCACCACGGCGCGGGTGTCGTAGACGAGCGTGCCGCGCATGGCCGAAGCCAGCGCCGGCCAGTCGAGCTGGCCGTATTCGGCCCACTCGGTGGCGACCACGACCGCGTCGGCGTCGCGGACTGCCTCGAGCGGCGTCGGCGCGACGTCAAGTTGCGGATCGGCCCGGCGTGCCCGTGCCTCGGCCCGCGGATCGTGGGCGAGCACCGTGGCGCCGGCGGCGCGAAGGTTCGCGGCGAGCGCAAGGGCCGGCGACTCGCGGACGTCGTCGGTATTGGCTTTGAACGCCAGCCCGAGCAGCCCGATCCGGCGGCCGGCCAGCGAACCCGGCCCGCCGAGCAACCGTTCCAGGCGAGCCACGATCTGGCGCTGGTGGACGGTGTTGGAGCGATGGACCGCTGAGAGGAGCGGCGCCTCGACATCGAGCGCGACGGTCTGCAGCGCAATAGCGACGGCCTGCTCCGGCAGGCACGACCCGCCGATCCCGGGGCCCGGCCGCAGGAACGCCGTCCCGATCCGTCCGTCCAGGCCGATGCCGGCGATCACCTGCTCGACGTCGGCTCCGGTCGCGTCGGCGACGCGGGCGAGCTCGTTGGCGAACGAGATCTTCATCCCGAGGTAGACGTTGGCGCCGAGCTTGATCAGCGCCACGGAACGAGCGTCCGCCACCAGTGACGGGGCGCCGAGCGGCGCGTAGAGATCGAGGACGGCCTGCGCGGCCGCGGCATCGCGAGGTTCCAGCCAGCCGGCAACGACCCGGTTCGGCCGGTCGAAGTCCTCCAGCGCCTGGCCTTCGCGCATGAACTCGGGGTTGGTGACGATCGACGGCCGATCCACGCGGTTCGCGGCGAGCGCAGCGAGTCGGCTCGGGCCGTCGAGCGGCAGCGTCGACCGGATGACGATCGCGTGGTCGGGTCCGACCCCGGTCATGAGCTGTGCGGTCGCCCGCTCGACGTGGACGGTGGAGAGCGGCCCGTCCGGTCCGGTCGGCGTGTTGACGCAGACGAACGTGAACGGGGCGTCGGGGGGTGGGTCGAGCTGCGTCGTGAAGGTCAACGAGCCGTCGGCGAGGCCGCGGACGATCGCCTCGGTCAGGCCGGGCTCGAAGACCGGCGGTAGGCCGTCGTTGAGATCTGCGATCCGAGCGGCGTCGAGGTCGGCGACGGTCACGCGATGGCCGAGCCGCGCGAAGCCGACCGCGCTGACCAGGCCGACATGGCCGGCACCGAGCAGGAAGAGGTGCACGAGGGTGGAGCTCCAGTGTCTCGGATGTCCGGACGGTGCCGGAACCATAGCATCCGGCGGCGTGACGCCGCCCCGACGGTCGCTACTCCCAGGCGCACGACGGGAACATCTCTGCGTGGTCGTGGTTAGAAATCGGCAGGTGGTGTCGTTTGGGTCGCGATCCACGAGGCGTGTGTCCCCGATGTGTATCTGTCAGGCACACGTGGCAACCTCGCCGGGCGATCACCGGGACCGCCCCGCGGAGACGGTCGGCTACACTCGCCGCCGTGCCAGATGAGATCGTGCCCCAGCGCTGCGTGATCGTCCTGCCGTCCACCGGGGAGTACGACTCGCGGACCTACCGGATCGCGCGCACCCTGCATGAGCGCGGCCACGAGGTCACGGTCCTGGCCCGCTGGAAGCCGGGGCTGGCTCGGCGGGAAGTCCATCCGGTCGGCTACCCGATCGTGCGGCTCGAGGCGACGGCCGTTGACGGAGTGCCGCTGGAGGCGCTGACGCTGCCGATCCTGCGAACCCTCCGGCTCGCGGCGCGCCCGATCCTGGGCCGGGCCCCGGGGAAACGTCCGGCTACGGATCTGGCGACGACGCCGGCAACCGCTCCGGCGAAGACCGCCACCGTAGGCGCCGATGCCGCCACGCCCGCCGACACGGAGGAACCCGACGTCGGCGCCGATGAGACCGATCCCGGCTGGGCCCACCCCGCCGCGCGAGACCCCGGCCGGCTGCGCGGCTACGTCCGCCGGGCCCGCATCTTCCTGATGATCCGCAGCCACCGTCGGCGAGCGCTCGAGGTCGCCCCGGCGGCCGACCTCTACCACGGCATGGCCTACATGGGCATCTCGGTCGCGCTCGCGCTGGGCAAGCGCCACCGGGCCAAGGTCGTGTATGACTCGCGCGACATCTACATGGTCGCGGCCAACCTGGCCCGCCTGCGCGGTCCGATCAAGGCCGTGCTCGCCCGGATGGAGCGCGGCTGGGCACGCGCCGCGAACCGCGTCTTCACCGTCAACCGGCCCTATGCCACCGAGCTCGCGCGACGGTTCGGCGTGGAGATGCCGGTCATCGTCATGAACTGCTCGTCCCGGTTCTCGTCGCCGGCACCCAAGCCGCGGCGCTTCCACGAGCGCCTCGGCCTCGACCCCGAGGCCCGGGTGGTGCTCTACCATGGCGGCTTCTCGGTCGGTCGCGGGGTCGAGCAGCTGATGGAGGCGATCCGCCTGGTCGGCGGCAGCGTGCTGGTCGTGATGGGTTATGGCGCCCTCGAGGCCGAATTCCGCGCGGCGGCCGAGCAACCGGAGAACAAGGGCAGGGTCCATATCCTGCCAGCCGTGCCACCGACCGAGCTGCTCGAGTGGGTCGCATCCGCGGACATCGTCGGGGTCCTCTTCCAGCACGACACGCTCAACAACTACCTGTCGACCCCGAACAAGTTCCTCGAGGCGATGGCGGCCGGCGTGCCGACCGTATGTTCGGACCACCCGGGGATGGGGCCGATCGCCCGCGAGACCGGCTGCGGGATCCCGGTCGATCCGAGCGACATCGAGGCGATCGCGGCGGCGATCCGCTCGATCGTCGACGCGCCGCCCGACGAGCGGTCGGCGATGCGCGCCCGGGCGCTCGCGGCGGCGCACGACACCTACAACTGGGAGTCGCAGGTCCAGGCGCTGCTCGACGAGTACACCCGGCTGACCGGTCGCCGCTGGTGAGCGGATCGGACGGGGCCGGACCGGCTTCGCCGCGGGCCCGACGCCCACGCGCCGTCCTCCTCGTCGCCAACACCGCCGCGCCCTATTCCCGGGGCCTGCGCGTGGCCCGCAGCCTGGCCGACGCCGGGTGGGACGTCGAGATCGCGGCCGTCGCCGGCGATCGCGCGCCACGAGAAGAGCGGGACGGCGATGTCGTCACACGCCGCTACGTCCCGAGCGGCCCGTTCAGACGCTGGGTCGGCCAGCCACCGGCGCCACGACCGCCCACGAAGCTGCTCCGCGCCCTCGCGCTCAGTGCCGACAAGGCGCTCAAAGTCGCGCTCTGGCCGCTCCACGTGCGGGCTTGGTGGCGGACCCTCCGGCGGGAGCTCCCGCCGGCCGACCTCTACCACGCCTTCGGAATCCTGACCCTGCCGGTCGCGCTCGACCTGGCCCGCGACGCTCGACGGGTCGGCCGGCGCGGCCTCGTCGTCTACGACGTCATCGATGCGATCCTCGACTCGAACAACTACCGGAACGTGCCGGCGCCCATCCTGGAGCGCTATCGACGGATGGAGGCCGGCTGGGTCCGCCGGGTCGACGCCGTCGTCACGGTCAACGAGGCCCTGGCCGACCACTGCCAGCGGCTCTGGCCCTTTCGGGAGCGCCCCGCCGTCCTCCTCAACTGCCAGCCACGCTGGACGTCACCGGCGGAACGTCCCGACCTGATCCGGGAAGCGGTCCGCCTGCCGAAGGAGCGCCGGATCGTCCTGTTCCTGGGGAAGCTCGGTCGGCAACGCGGCCTGGAGATGGCCGCCGAGGCCGTCGTCCGGCTCCGCGACGCGGCGCTGGTCCTGCTCGGTGCGAGCGTGAACCCGCAGTGGGACGCCGCGCTGGCCGCGAAGTCGCGCGAGCCACGGTTCGAGGGGCGCCACGTCGTCCTGCCTCCGGTCCACCCTGACGACGTCCGGTTATGGGCAGCGTCGGCGGACGCCTCGATCATCGCCGTCCCCGCGAACTCCCTGAACCAGCGCCTGTCGACACCCAACAAGTTCTGGGAGAGCCTCGCCGCTGGCACACCCGTCGTGATCGGCCGCGAGCTGGAGGTCATGCGGGCCATCGTCGAGGCGGACGGGCTGGGCGCGGTCGCGGATCCCAGCGACCCCGATGACCTCGCTCGAGCCCTGCGCGAGGTGCTCGAGCAGCCGTCGGCTGACTACGCGGCGATGCGCGAACGCTGCCTCGCGGTCACGCGCGATCGCTACAGCTGGGAGACCGCGGTGGAGCCGTACCTGGAGCTCGTGGCGCGACTCGCCGCCCGTTCGGGTGCCTCAGCCGGGGGTCGTTGACACGCGGTCTTGCACGTCCGGTCGGCGGAACAGCACGATCTTGCTCGACGGCGCTGCCCCGGTTGCGAGCGCCACGCGATCGAACGCGAGCACGACGGGGCCAAGCCACCAGATACTGCCTGGCGATGCCTTCGCTCGACGGGCCAGCCAGCGCCACCACCGAACGTAGCGGTCGTAGGCGGAGCGCGAGCCTGCCTCGATCGGGTTGTTCGCCATCGCCACGGCGCCGCGCAGCTCGACGAGCTCCAGACCGGCGGCCATGACCGGGTCGCGATAGGCGGCGAGGCTGCGTGCCCGAGAGGTCTGCTCGGGCGTGGCCGGTCGCTCGTATGCCGGGTCCAGAAGGATCGGCTCGACGAGCAAGAGCCAGCCACCCGGACCGACGAGCTCTGCGACGCTGGCCAGCGCACGCAGGAACGCCTCGTCGTCGGTGACGTGAAGCAATACATTCATGACCGAAACCAGGTCATACGGGCCTTGTGGAAGATCGGGTCCGGAGGCACCGATGTCGGCGGCCACGAAACGATCGCCGCGCGTCGCGAACTCGGCGTCGAGGCGATCGACCGCTGCCGGGACGAGGTCGCAACCATCGACCCGTGGCACGCCCAGATCGTGCCAGACGCGAACCCAGTAGCCCGTTCCGGCGCCGACGTCGAAGACCTGCTTGACGCCATCGAACACGCGATGGCGACGCGCGAACCAGCGGACGCGGCGCTCGAGGGCCCGATACAGCCAGGCGTTGAGGTCTGCCGGCAGCCCGGACTGCCCGACGCTCGAAAGGTCGCCGCGGGCGTGCAGTCGCGACCACTCCGTGCGGGGGTCGTATGGCATGGGACGCATGGTGGCACACCGCTCGAGGCCTTAGTTGGGCTTGCCCCGTTCGGCGTCCCAGCGATCGGCAAGCCAGCGGAGTGAGCCCGGCGCAAGCTCGATCCGCCTCGCGGCCAGGCGCGCGACGAGAGCGGCCGCCGGCGCGTCGATCGCGACGATCTCCACCGGCCTCCGGAGGAGGCGCCAACGGCCCGCTGCCGCGAGCACAGCGGCAGCCAGCTGCTCATCAGCCGTCGGCGCGGGCCGGTACGACGCGCGCCGAAGCCGGGCAAGCGGGCTACGACCCCGCGGACGGGACCGGCGCGGGGGGATCGGGGACGCCTCGTGAAGCCGTACTGCCGGGGCCGCGGCGGGCGCCCCGTCGGCCGAGACCCCGACCGAGAGCGGGGGAACGACGAGCACGAGCCGGCGTCGGAGGTCTGCCGGGAGTTCGGCTACCATGGCCAGGGCATGATTCCGGCCTGTCGCCACGAGAATGCGGGGCATGTGGGTCGATCGACCTGAACGGCGCGTCGCTGGCGACGAACGCCCAGTCGCGTCGAGCCCTGCCGGCTGGAGCCTCGTCCCTGGGCTAGACGCCAGCGCGACGTACTCCGCGAGCGTTCGCCGGTACAGGTCGAGCGCGCGTTCGGCGACGGCCGCCTGTCCGACCTCGCGGATCAGCGACGCGCGCGCCGTCGCTGCATCAACGGGCAGCGGTCCGGCCAGCGCCGCCTCGATTGCCCGGGCGAAGGCCGCCGAGTCGTCGCCGTCGGCCACGCTCCCGTACCCGCCCGATAGCTCCACGATCCAGGGCACGCCGCCCGACCGACGGGCCGCAACAGGCAGGCCCGACAGGACGGCCTCGGCCGCGACGATCCCGAACGTCTCCGACGGGCTGGGATGAACGAAAAGGACGGCACGGGCCATCGCCGCCACCACCGCCCCGCGGTCAAGCCACCCGTCGATCGCGACGGCTCCGTCGATCTTGAGCTCGGCGGCGAGCGCCTGCCACCTTGCCCGGTCGCCGGCCATCCGTTCATTGCCGACGAGCCGGAGATGGAGGCTGGGGCGCGACGCCAGCACCCGGGCGAACGCGTGGAGCAACACCTCGATCCCCTTGTGCTCGCCGAGGGACCCGACCCAGAGCAGCTCATCGGGGTCGCGCCCGGCCGGATCTGCCAGCGGAAACGAGTCGTCGGAGACGGGGTTCGGAAGCACCTCGATCCGGTCGACCGACACGCCGAGGAGCCCCGCCAGGCGTTCCGCCGCCGACGGACTGACGGCCAGGAGCCGGACGCCGGGCTCCAGGAGCATCCGGTAGCGTCCGAGCGCGGTGGGATCGGCCAGCTCGGTCTCGATCGTGCTGGCGTGCTCCGTGACGAGAACCGGGATCGAGAGCTCCCGGCCGAGCTGTGCCGCGACCGCTCCGTCGGGGAGCCCGGTGTGAGCGTGGATCACATCCGGCCGCCACTCCGCGCTCAGCTGCCAGAGGAACGGCCGCAACGCCACCAGGTAGTCCTCGACGAGCGTCGAAACGTCATCGACGCCGGGCCTGCGAACGACAGGGACGCGCGCGACAGGAACACCGTGGGCCCCGAGCGTGGCCGGGGTCACGAACAAGGCGGCCGGCTTCGCAACGCGTGCATACGCCGCCCGAGCCGCCACGAGGGCAGCCTCACGTTCCTCCAGGCGACCGCGGGTCAGCACCCGATCGAACGACACGACCCGTGCCGCAACGCCCGCGCCGACCGTCGCCCGGACGAGGTCGGCGACGAACGAGCCGCGCCCCGGCGAGTCGTGCGAGGGATACCAGCGGGCAAGCGTGAGGACGCGCAGGGCCGGCACGAGGGTGGGACCCTAGCCGAGCAGCTTGCTTCCGGCCGCGTCCGGCGGGAACGCCCCGCCGCCCGACGATTCGAGCGCCTTCGCGATGGCCGCCTCCCGCTCGGCCTTGGCCTGGCGCGAATGCTCCTTGTGGATGGCCACGACCTCCGCCGGATCGCCTTCGGCGACGATCCGGCCCTTCTGCAGGAGGATGGCCCGATTGCAGAACTCGACCACCCAGTTCATGTCGTGGGTGACGAAGACGACGCCCTTCGCCTGGCGGACCAGGTCCAGCACGCGCGCCTTCGACTTCGCTCGGAAGACTTCATCGCCGGTCGCCAGGACCTCGTCGAGCAGCAGGATGTCCGGGTCGACCGAGGTCGCGATGGAGAAGCCGAGCCGGGCGCGCATCCCGGACGAATAGGTCCGGATCGGCGCGTCGATGAACGGGCCGAGGTCCGCGAACTCGATGATCCCGGGCGTCCGCTCCGCCATCTCGCGGCCCTGGATGCCCAGGAACGCACCGGCGAGCCGGATGTTTTCGCGGCCGGTCAGCTCCTGGTCGAAGCCCGCGCCCAGGGTGAGCAGGCTGGAGATCAGCCCGTCCACTTCGACCGAGCCCTCCGACGGCAGGATGATCCCGGCGAGCACCTGGAGGAGCGTGCTCTTCCCTGCACCGTTGGGGCCGATGACCGCGAGCGACTCGCCGTGGACCAGGTCGAAGCTGACGTCGCGCAGCGCCCAGAACTCCTCGGCCGGCTGGCGCACGAAGAGGTTGACGAACGAACGGTGGAGGGTCGTCTTCCGGGTGAAGCGCAGGCTGTATTTGACCCCGACGCCCTGGACGCGGATCGCCACACCGGCGTTGGGCAGCGGCTCAGCGGGATGGGCCGGGCTGATCTCGGTGGTCACCCTCAGAGGACCTTGGCGAAGGCAGGCTCGACCCGCTTGAACAGGAGCGTCGTCAGCGCGAGCAGGACGAGCGATCCGACGAGGAGGGCGGCCAGCCCGGTCCATTCGGGCAGCTGTTCGCTGTAGATGACGTCGCGGTAGGCCGTGAACAGGATCGCGAACGGGTTTGCCAGCAGCAGCTGGCCGACGACCGGAATGTCCGCGGTGGCCGTCCGCAGATCCTCGATCGCGTAGAGGCCCGGCGACAGGTAGAACCAGAGGCGCAGGGCGTGCCGCGAGAGGTTGCCGATGTCGCGGTAGAACACATTGAGTGCCGCCAGGGCCACGGCCACCGCCAGGTTGAAGAAGAACTGGACCACGGCGATCGCCGGGATCAGCAGCAGCGTGGCCGACAGCCGATCGCGATAGACCAGCAGGATCAGCGCGGCCAGCGGGATGAGCCCGAACGCGAAGTTGACCACGCCCGCGCAGGCCGAGGCGACCGGCAGGACGAGCTTCGGGAACTGGATCTGGCGGATCAGTCGATCGGCTCCGGTGACCGAGGTGGTGGCGTCCTGGACCGACGACTGGAACCACTTCCAGGGCAGGATCGCGGCGAAGATGAAGAGCGGGTAGTCCGGCCCGCCGCGATCGAAGACGACCGCCACGAGGACGACGTAGACGGCCATCTGGAGCAGGGGATCGAGGACCCACCAGAGGTTGCCGAGCAACGTGTCCGCGCCCTTCTTGCGAACGTCGGCCTGGACCAGGTAGCGGATCAGCCGGCGGCGCTGGGTAACCTCGACGATGGCTTCGCGCAGGAGTCCGATGGGCCCGGGACGGGCGGCGCCGCGGCGAGAATGGGCTGGCGCGTCGGCCGTCGCACTCATGGGGCGAGCAGGGTACCACGGCCGAACTCGCGGTTGGGGTACGCTGCCTGACGCTCATGACGCCCGCCCTCAAAAGCCCGGATCCGTCGGTCGCGCGCAGCAGATCGCCGCTGAGGCGAGCTCAGGCCAAGGCGGCGACGAGGTGCGTCAGCGAGCGCGCACAGGAGCCAACGCAGGCATGAGCCGCATCGGGGAGCGAGACGCAAGCGGCGACCGGTGGGTCCGGGCTCGGCACCCCGCCCCGCGCCCGGTCGCCATGCTGACCCACTCCTACTACGAGGAGGACCCACGGGTCCGGCGCGAGGCGGAGGCCATCGTGGCCGCCGGCCGGCCGGTCGACGTCTACGCCCTGCGCCGCCCCGAGGACGCCTCGACAGAGGTGCTCGACGGCGTGACGGTCGTGCGTCTCGGCGTCCAGCGCCACCAGGGCGCCGGACTCGGGACGTACCTCCGCGAATACCTCGCGTTCCTCGTTCGCGCGGGGGTCGCGCTGACCCGGGCGCACCGCCGACGACAGTACGGCCTGGTCCAGGTCCATACGCTGCCAGACTTCCTGGTCTTCGCAGCACTGCCGCTCCGCCTCGTGGGCGTGCCGGTGATCCTCGACCTCCACGAAGCGATGCCGGAGTTCTTTCGCAGCCGCTTCCGCGGGCGCGCCGGCCGGATCGGCTACGCCCTGCTGCGCCTCCAGGAGCGCGCCGCGACCGGGTTTGCCAAGGCCGTCCTGACCGTCAACGACGCGCTCGGCGATCGGTTGATCGGGATCGGCGTGCCGGCCTCGAAGCTGACGGTCGTCCCGAACGCTCCGTCGCTCGCGCGCTTCGACCCGGCGCGCCATCTCGCGCGACCGTTCATGGCCGATGGCACGCTCCGGCTGGTCTACGCCGGCGCACTCAGCCCGATCTACGAGCTGGACGTCGTCCTTGCGGCGATCGCCCGGCTCGCCGCGCAACGGCCGGACCTGCCAGTCTGCCTGGATCTATACGGGCGCGACTTCGCCGAGGTGCCGCTTCGGGACCAGGCCAGTGCGCTGGGCGTCGCGGACCGGGTCGCCTTCCACGGCCGGATCCCGATCGAGGCGGTCCCTGCCGCGATCGCGCGCGCCGACGTCGGCCTGGCTCCGACCCGCCGATCCGAGTTCACCGACTTCTCGCTCTCGACCAAGGCCTACGAGTACGCCGCGATGGGCCGGACGGTCGTCGCCTCGCGCCTCCCCATGGTCGAGCGGATCTTCGGGGACGATATCGTGACCTACGAGCCCGGCGACGCCGACGATCTCGCCGCGGCGCTGCTTCGACTCGTCGATGAACCCGTAGCCCGCGAGGCGCGGGTGATCCGCGCGCTGGACCGGGTCCGTGACCTGGGCTGGGAGCACGAGTCGGCACGCTACCTCGCGCTCATCGAGGACCTCGCCAGCGGGCCCGGCGTCACGCGGCCCGCCGGGTAGAGACCCGCTATGACGACCCACCGCCCTGGCGGGCCTCCAGGCACTTCCAGTTCGAGCCGCCGGGGCGCGGTGCCGATGGTGACCGGAATGTCGGGCGCCATTGAGAAGGAGGGCTTCCGCCCGGACCTCGAAGGGCTTCGGGCGATCGCCGTCAGCCTCGTTCTCCTCTACCACGCCGCGGTGCCGGGCTTCGGCGGCGGCTACGTCGGCGTCGACGTCTTCTTCGTCCTGTCCGGCTTCCTGATCAGCGGCCTGCTCCTGCGCGAGCTCGAGACCACCGGGACGATCTCGCTGCCGTCGTTCTATGCGCGCCGGCTGCGCCGGCTGCTGCCCGCGGTCGCGCTGCTGATCCTGGTCACGGTCGTGGCGTCGGTGATCGTGCTCTCGCCGTTGCGTGCCGCTGACGTGGCCGGCGACGGCGTCGCGGCCTCGCTCTACGCCTCGAACCTGCGGTTCGCCCTCCAGGCAACCGACTACCTCCAGTCGGAGCTCGCACCCTCGCCGCTCCTCCACCTCTGGTCGCTCGGGGTCGAGGAGCAGTTCTACCTGTTCTGGCCGGCGCTGCTCCTGATCGTGACCAGGGCGGGCTCGAATCGGGTCCGGCGGGTGGGCGTCGTCGCCGCCGCGGTCGTGGTCGCCTCGTTCGCCCTGTCGCTCTGGCTGACCACGGCCAGCGCCCCGTGGGCATTCTTCTCGCTCCCGTCGCGGGCCTGGGAGCTCGGAATCGGGGCGCTCCTGGCGGTCGGGGCCGCCCGCCTCGCCGCGCTGCCTCGAGCCCTCGCCGCCGGCGCGGGATGGCTCGGGCTGGTCATGATCGGCGCCGCCGGTTTGATCATCGACACGAGCACCCCATTTCCCGGGATCGCCGCGCTGCTGCCGACGCTCGGTACGGCCCTGGCGATGCTGCCCGGGATGCGCCGTTCGGCGCAGGGTCCGGTCAAGCTCCTGGGCTGGCGGCCGGCTCGATTCCTCGGACGCATCTCGTACTCGCTCTACCTGTGGCACTGGCCCTTGCTCGTGTTGCCGACCGCGGTCGCCGGCGAGACCCTCCCGCTTGCGATCCGTGTCGGCCTGATGCTGGTGGCGATCCCGATCGCCTACGCCAGCCAGCGCTGGCTGGAGGACCCGATCCGCCACGGGCGACTGGTCGGGATCGTGCCACGGCGCAACCTCGCGCTCGCCGGGGCGCTATCCATCGCGCTGGCATCGACCTCGCTCGGGCTCGGATTCATGACCACCCAGCGGCTGGCCGCCGCGACGGCCGGCTCGGGGATCGGGACCGGGGCGGGAGCGGATGCGCCGCTTCCAGACCTGGGCGGGCTGGCAGCGGACCCGACGCCACGCCCCGGCGACTCGTCGCCGAGCGCCTCGGCGGCCACCACCCTGCCGCCGCCGCCTGGCGGCCCCGTCCCTGCGGGTCTGATTCCTGCCCTCGATGCCGCCCGCGCCGACATCCCGACGATCTACGGGGACGGCTGCCATCTCTCCCAGGCGGCCACGACCATCCCGGAATGCGTCTTCGGCGACCCCGACTCGTCCACGGCCGTGGTCCTTTTCGGCGACTCGCACGCGGCCCAGTGGTTCCCGGCGCTCGAGCGGCTCGCGATCGAGCGATCGTGGCGACTCGTCTCGCTTACCAAGAGCGGCTGCACACCGGCGTCGATCACCGTCTGGAACGCGAACATGAAACGGGCGGATACGGAATGCGACGACTGGCGGGGCCGGGTCCTCGAGCGCGTCGCCGCGGACCAGCCGGACCTGGTGATCGTCGCCAGCAGCCATCCCTACCCATCGGCCGGCAGCGGCGGACCGGCGGCCGCTGACGGCGGCAAGGCCCTGGCGGCCGGCCTCGAGGCGACCCTCGACCGTCTGGTGCCGCTCGCCGGGGCGGTCGCGCTGATCGGCGACACGCCGAAGTTCGATCTCGATCCGCCCGACTGCCTGTCGGCCCACCTCGACCAGACGCTCGACTGCACCGAGCCGCGCGCCGAGATGGTCGATCTGACCTGGCTGGAGACGGAGGCGAGGATCGCGAAGGAGCGCGGCGCCGCCTTCGTCGACCCGACGAACTGGGCCTGCCCGACCGACCCGTGTCCGACGGTCGTCGGGCGCTTCCTGGTCTACCGCGACCGGCACCACCTCGCGACCCCGTACGTTACCGCGCTGCGCGAGCGATTGGCCGCGGCGCTGCCCGACCTGCGGGCGCCGTAACCCATGGCCTCCGCTGGACTTCGAGTACCATACCTTGCCCGTCATACCCCGGCGCCAGCCGGCCATGCCAGCAGGAACCCACCAGCTCATGACCTTCAAAGCCAAGCCTGTCGTCAAACGCGCCCAGCGCCCGGCCTGGGAAGGGCAGGATCGACGGAACTTCTATCAAAACGTCGGATTCGGGATCGTCGTGATCGCCGCGGTCCTCATCCTGGTCATCGCCGCTGCCATCACCTGGTATGACGAGCACCTATCGTCGGTCGGCAGCGTCGATGGCCAGTCGATCAGCAAGGACGAGTTCCGGGATCGCTTTCAGATCGAGAGCTGGCGGGTGGACGAGGGCGAGCGCCGGATCCGCACCGCGGTCGTGGGCGGCCAGCTGACCGAGGCCGAGGCCCAGTCCCAGCTCGAGTCGCTGAGCAACACCCGGAGTCAGCTTCCGGCAATTGCGCTCGAACGACTGATCGACTCCAAGCTCCAGGCCAGGCTGGCCGTCGAAGAAGGCATCACGACGACGCCCGAAGACGTCGATACCCAGCTCCTCGAGGAAGCGACGACGCCAGAGCAGCGCCACGCCTGGATGATCGAGCTGGCGCCCGAGCTGGACCCCGGCGCCGTAACGCCCACGGCCGCGCAGAAGGCCGCGGCGAAGGCGGCCGCCGACGCGGTCCTCAGGGAGCTCCAGGACGGCAAGCCCTGGGAGGACGTGGCCAGGACCGTTTCAACCGATGCCGCGACGGCCGCCCAGGTGGGCGACCTGGGCTGGCTGCAGGCCGAGGACAGGCAGATCGACGAGCCCTACCTGACCGCCATCTTCGCCGCCGAAGCGAACACGCCCACCACGGTGATCGAGGGTGACGACGCGGCCTACCGGATCGGGCGCGTGACCGAGATCGCGGCCAAGACGGTCGACGATGCCTACCAGGCCAAGCTGACCAATGACGGGATTGACCCGAACAAGTACCGCGCCGTGGTCCTGGCCGACGTCGTCCACAAGAAGCTGGAAGACAAGATCGTGGCCCAGGTCACCGGGCCCGGACCGCAGCGTCATGTCCAGGAGATCTACATCAGGCAGGCAGACGAGGGTCTCGGAGCCGACGCGATCAAGGTCCGCCATATCCTCTACTCGCCCAACGACGATCCCTCCAGTGCCGCAACCCTGGACGCCAACGATCCCGCGTGGTCGGCCGCCGAGCAGCTGGCTACGGCGACCTACCTCAAGCTCAAGGAGAATCCGGAGCTGTTCGACTCGATCGGTCGTGCGGAGAGCAACGAGGGGAGCGCGCAGGGGATCACGGGATCCGGCGGCAAGCTGCCCTACTTCGACAAGGAGAGCGGCATCGACGAGGCGTTCAAGGCCGCCATCCTGGCCCCCGGGCTCAAGGCCGGCGACCTGCTCGAGCCGGTCAAGTCGTCCTTCGGCTGGCATGTGATCCAGGTGATGTACAGGCCGCCGGACCTCGATCGGCTGAACGCGCTCAAGGCGCTGGCCGACAAGGGCGAGGACTTCGCGGCGCTGGCACGCGACAACTCCGAGGCCGAAACGGCAGGTGCCGGTGGCGATCTCGGCTGGGTCGCCAAGGGCCAGCTCGACGCGACCCTCATGGACGCCATCTTCAGTACCGAGATCGGCCAGACGTCGGCAGTCGTGACCGTCGAGAACGATGGCCTCTACCTGTTCAAGGTGCTCGGGGAGGAGATCCGGACCCCCGAGGGCCGGCAGCTGGAGGAGCTCCGCTCGACCGCCTTCTCCGACTGGTACAACGCCAGGAAGGAAGCGGTCGAGATCGACCGGGACCCGTCCATCGCCGGCAGCCTCAGCTAGGCGAGGGGGAGCCGGTGCTCGACGCGCTGGTCGCGGAGGCGCGGCTCCGCTGGGGTTTCGATCCCGCGGAGGGGTTGCAGATCGTGGCGGCCGAGCGCCTGCTCGCGAGCCCAATCGAGGCGTCACGGCCGGCCTTGATCGTGCCGCGCGCCGTGCTCCGTGTTGGCGCCCCGGATTCCCCGGCGCCCGAGCCGTTGCCCGGCCGGGCCGGGCCCGCCTCGAGCGACCCGCTCAGCCTCATTCGCCGGCTCTACCCGGCCGAACACCCGGTCGGTCGGTTCGGTGCCGCGGACGGCGCGACCGTCGGGTCGCTCGAACCCGATGGGCTCAAGGCGCCCGTCTACCTGCCCCCGCTTGCCCCTGAGCTGGCGCTCGCCGGGCCGTGGGCGATGCCCTGGATCTCGGCCCGATTGCGTCGGCCCGACGGCTGTCCGTGGGACCGCGAGCAGACCCACAGCTCGCTGCGCAAGCACCTGCTCGAGGAGGCCTACGAGGTCTACGACGCGCTCGAAGCGGGCGCGACGCCGGAGCTGGCCGGCGAGCTCGGCGACCTGTGGCTGCAGGTCGTGCTCCACGCGCAGCTGGCTGCGGAGGCCGGCGTCTTCGACCTGGCCGACGTCCAGGCGGCGATCGCCTCCAAGATCGTGCGCCGCCATCCACATGTCTTCGGCGATGCCGAGGCCCGGACCGCATCGGACGTCAACCGCCAGTGGGAGCGGATCAAGGCCGACGAGCGCGCCGCCGCCGCCGACGAGACGGGCGGCGAGATCGCTCCGAAGAGCGCGCTCGACGGCATCAGCCCGTCCATGCCCGCCCTCGCCGCCAGCCAGGAGATGCAGGAGCGCGCCGCCAACCTCGGGTACGACTGGCCGTCGATCGACGGCGTGCTCGACAAGGTTGCCGAAGAAGCCGACGAGCTGCGCCGAGCCGCCAGCGACGCCGAACGCAGCGAGGAATTCGGCGACCTGCTCTTCGTCCTCGTCAACGTGGCCCGCCGCCGCGGCATCGAAGCCGAGGCCGCCGTCCGTGCCGCCAACGACAAGTTCCGGCGACGATTCGCCAGCGTCGAGCGCGCCGCGGCGGCGCAGGGGGTCCCGTTGCGCGACCTCGAGTTCGCGGCACTCGACGCCCTGTGGGATGCTGCCAAGGCTGAGGAGGCGTCGAGATGACCATCGGTAACCGGCCGCCAACCGTCCGCGCCGACGGGCGGGGGCCGAACGACCTGCGACCGGTCAGCTTCACGCTCGGCGTCCAGAAGTGGGCCGAAGGCTCGTGCCGAATCCGGGTGGGCGACACGGAGGTCCTGTGCGCGGCCACGATCGTCGATCGCGTGCCGCCGCACCTGCGCGGCAAGGGGACCGGATGGGTCACCGCCGAGTACTCGATGCTGCCGCGGGCCACCTTGGAGCGGACGGATCGCGAGTCGGTCAAGGGCCGGATCGGCGGGCGGACCCACGAGATCCAACGACTGGTCGGGCGCTCGCTGCGCGGCGTCGTGGACCTCGGCCGTCTCGGGGAGCGGACGATCACCGTCGACTGCGACGTGCTCCAGGCGGACGGCGGAACGCGGACCGCCTCGATCACTGGTGGGTACGTCGCCCTCGCCGCCGCGCTCATCACGTACGGCATGGAGCGCCACCTCGTCGCCAAGGTCGCCGCGGTCTCCGTCGGGCTGGTCAACGGCCTGGCCTACCTGGACCTGGACTACTCCGAGGACTCGCGGGCGGACGTCGACTTCAACGTGGTCGGCACGGACGCGGGTGCGTACGTGGAGCTGCAGGGCACGGCCGAAGGCAAGCCGTTCGACCGGGCGGCCGCCAACCAGCTGCTGGACCTCGCCGACGGCGGGCTGGCCCTCCTGTTCGAGGCGCAGGCGGCGGTCCTCGCCACCGTCCGGCGGTGAGCCGCCGGCGGCTACTGGTCGCCACCCGCTCGACGCACAAGCTGCGCGAGCTGCGCGAGCTGCTCGACCTGGGCCGGACCGACCTCCTCTCGCTCGACGACCTCGGCACCGCTGACGATCCGGTCGAGGACGGGGCCACGTTCGAGACGAACGCCGCCAGCAAGGCGCGCTTCGGCGCGCGAGTCTCCGGGCTGCCGACGCTGGCCGACGACTCCGGGCTGGAGGTCGACGCCCTTGGCGGCGGCCCCGGCGTGCGGACGCGCCGCTATGCCGGCGAGAACGCCAGCGATGCCGACAACAACGCCAGGCTCCTCGAGGCGCTCCACGGCCTGCCGCCCGAGCGGCGAGGCGCCCGGTACGTCTGTGTCCTGGCCCTGGCACTGCCGGGTTCGGCGGGTCTGCGTGGCGGGCTGCCCCTGATCGTGACCCGGGGAACCTGCCGTGGGCGGATCGCGACCGAGCCCCGGGGGACCAGCGGGTTCGGCTACGACCCGATCTTCGAGCCCGCCTCGGAGCCGCCCGGCGGCCGAACGCTGGGCACGTGGAGCGCAGCCGAGAAGCACGCGATCTCGCACCGTGCCCGCGCCGCCCGCCGGATGGCGCCACGACTGTTCGCGCTGGGCTTCTGACGACGGCCGCTAGCCGGCCGCGGCGAGGCGGCGACCCCAGCGTGGCGCTGTCGCGGCGACTCCGGGCGGCGCGGCCTATGATCGGCTCGTTCCGTCCGAGGCGAGGCGAGGAATCCGCTGCGCCGGCGCTCAGTGGCGCGATCCTGCCGTCAAGACCTCCAGCCTCACGAGGAGCGCGGCCCATTACCATTCGCAGCCGAGCCCGCAGCGAGATTGACGCCTCGGACCCGATCGTCGCCGAGCTCTTCAGCGTCGAGCGCCTGGAGCAGCACGGCGAGTCACTGGCGGTTGCCCAATCGATCACCACGCAACCGCATACCGGGCGCCCCATCCGGCGCCGTGTCGCCGACAACGGCCGGGTGCTGCTCCAAACCTACAGGATGCTGGCCCAGGCGATCAAGGACGAGCGATCGATCACACCGGCTGCGGAATGGCTCGTCGACAACTTCCACATCGTCGAGGAGCAGCTGCGCGAGATCCGCGACGACCTGCCCTTGGACTACTACCGCGGGCTGCCGAAGCTCGCCGGAGGTCATCTCGAGGGATACCCGCGAGTCCTCGGCGTGGCCTGGGCCTACATCGCTCACACGGACAGCCGCTTTGACCCCGAGAGCCTGCGTCGCCTGGTGATTGCCTACCAGCGGGTGGAGCCGTTGACGATCGGCGAGCTCTGGGCGATCGCCATCAGCCTGCGGATCCTCCTGGTCGAAAACCTGCGCCGCGTGGCGGAGCAGATCGTGCGCAGCCG
>JAUSJS010000258.1 GCA_030647575.1 Candidatus Limnocylindrales bacterium
GCACGACGCCATCAACCGGCTGCCGCCCAACGTCCCCTACACGCCCTGGCACCTGCTCGAGCACATCCGGATCGCCCAGTGGGACATCCTCGACTACATCCGGAACCGGGCCTATCTCGCGCCCACCTGGCCGGAGGAGTACTGGCCGGTGCACGACGCGACCGCGACGCCCGAGCAGTTCGCAGCAACCATCGACGGCTTCAGGTCCGACAGCGAGGCCCTCCACGATCTCGTAGCCGATCCCGCTACCGACCTCCTGGCAGTGATCCCGAATACCCCGGGGCACACGATCCTGCGCGAAGTGCGCCTGGTCGGCGACCACAACGCCTACCACATCGGCGAGTTCGCGATCCTCCGCCAGGTCATGGGGACCTGGCCGCCCGGCCGGGAGGAGTAGCACTCGAGGTGGCGGCGCCCGATCTCGGCGCACGCCGGCGGCAACATGCACGCCGGCGGCAACATGCACGCCAGCCATCCACGAACTTCCGGAAGACCTCTCGGTTTCGCCAAGGAGCGAGCGGTTCGTTAGGACGGGGTCGTGGTGGTTGACGACGTGACAGCAGAGTGATCAAGACGGGAAGAGGGAGGCCGGGATCGTGATATCCGGCTCCCTCTGGCGGCAATCAGGCGTCGTGCGCTCGAGCGTCCGCGTCCTTGGCGCGTCGTCGAGCCAGCATTGTGATTGCTGCGGCCAGACCTGCCAGCAGCGGGAGGGGCGGGACATTTGCTGGCCCCTGCTGCATGTCGCGACCCGCCGTGTCCGTTTGCGGAGGTTCCTGGCTGCCGAGCGAGTACGTACCGGTCCACGTCCAAACGGAGTCGGGAGCGTTCGGGTCGCCGGCTACGGTGACGTTCACATCCAGATCGAACCGGGTCCACTGTCCGGTTCCGGTGCCGAACGTGCATTTGGCGAGCACCACCGGACCGGGTTGGTTCCAGTCGCAGACGCCTGTCGTGCTGTTGCTGCCGACCTTGATGGTGGGGTACGCGAGGCCATCCGACCCATCGCCGGTGACGGTGTAGACGACGTTCGTGCCCGCCGGAATCCCATCGAAGTTGGACGACACGACTGTGCAGAGCAGATTGCTTACGCAGGTCTTCGTGAGCAAGAAGGGCGTTGGCGAGGATGCCGACACCGAGGGTGCGAGGACGCTGAGCGCCAGGGTGGCCCCTGCGACCACCAGGATTCGTCGGATGGACCGCATCGGTTGAGTCTCCAGCTATGGGATACGTCACCCAAACAGACGGCGGCCGACGACGAAACGTACAACGCAGGAATCTTGCCCCGGCGTTTGCACGTTTCCGGTCCGGCGGGACGTTGACCGGGTTCCACGCCGTCCTGCACGTCTCGATCAACTCGAACGGGTTGTGGCACCAGGACGGAGCTAGTACTTCCCAGGCAACCCCTGACGATGGAGCGGCCGTGGATCTGACCGCACTCGCCCGCCGTCCTCCGCTTCGCGACGGAGGTGCCCGTCTCGCGATCACGCCCGATCGAAGCGTCAGCCGTGGCCGACGTCCACAGCCGGCGCGGCCGCGAGCTGTTCGGCTTGTGCCGACGGCTCAGATTGGACGACGACAAGGCCAACGACGTGGTCCAGATGGCAAGCCCTCAACGGGCCGACGGGGCCGGTGTGTCGGCGGCGCGACGATGTCCGAATTGCCAGGGTCCGATCGCGGCCCACCGCGAATATCAGCGCCCGGCGGGCCGGCGAACTTACTCGATGATGCTGTCGAACCTGAATTCGACGTCGACCAACGATGTTGCCCGACATCGCCGTCAGGCTCGTGTCGCCTTTGTCGTTGAAGCTCCACTTCCCGAGGACTCCGTCATAGTCCTTGGTCGCGTGAACCTCCTTGAGGATCCCGGCGCGAAGCGCGTTCATCTCGCTGGGGTTCCCCGTCACCGGTCAATTTGTCCGCGGGCCGGCCGCCGAACGTGACGTAGCTGCCCTCGGCGGCGTTGCCGGCCGCCTGCACGAACTCCGACCCATAGATGCCGTCCGGGGCCCATTAGCTTGACGTCGGGTATGGCGTCCCGGATGTCGCGGTACAGCTGGCCGGCGTTGTTCTGGGTGATGCCGCCGTAGTAGACAAGATCCGGGTCGGTGGCATTGATCTTCTCGGCCAGGGCCTTGAAGTCGGTCGCCTTGCGTCGAACCGTAGCCCGCGACGACTGAACGGACGGGTACAGGCCCGAGCGAGGCCGAATGCCCACGCTGGGATTTGCACTGATCGCCACGTGCTGCCCATCGGCGTAGACAGTCGCGTGGTCGCCGCTCGGAGCTATCCTTGGCGCGGAGAGGTGGCCGAGCGGTTGAAGGCGGCGCTCTTGAAAAGCGTTGAGTCGCAAGACTTCGTGGGTTCGAATCCCACCCTCTCCGCCAGTTCCGCCACTCGGTCTGGAGGCGCTCGACGGGTCCCGAGCCGATGACCGGCAACCGCGAAACAGGCTCAGCGCCCGCCGTTCCGCCTGGCTTGTGTGGTGGGTGTCGTCACTCGCGCCGACTGGAGACGCGAGGCGGTTCGGTCTTCCGTCTATGCCAGCGATCCGCGACCGACCCGGCCTATCCGCGCTATCCCGCGCTGCCCGTGCTCAGGTGCTCGGGGTTCGAGCCGGTCGCCGACGCTGGCTGACCGTCGCCCCGGCATCCGACCCTTGGGCGCCGGGAAACGGGCCCGAGCTGTCGCGCGATGGGCGGCGACCGCCCCTGGAAGGCTCGACTGCAACGGCGTCCACGGCGCCAACGAGAGCCGCGTCAAGCCGGTCACGCATGAGGGTGTCTAGGGATGAGCGGAAGTCTGCCTTGATGGGACTTCCGTTAGGGGTACCACGGCATCGCCGCCACCTAGGCTGCCGACATGTCATCTGCCTCGTCCGCCAAGGGGTCGAGCATGTTCGGCGCGCCGGCGCATGTCCAGCGGCCGGTCTTGCTGTTCCTTGTGTACGGCATCTTCCTGATGATCGTCGGCGTGACCGCCACCGCGCAGGCGGTCATGGTCTCGGCGAACTTCTCGACGAACACGTTGAGCTCGATCGTCAGCACCGACACGACCGTCGTTCGTGCGTTCGTGCGCAGCTTCGTGTCGCCGAACGACTTCACGCCGAGCGCCCTGCCGGGCGAGCGGCAAGCGATCATCGAACGTCAGCTACGGACGCTCGTCGCGCCGGAAACGATCCTTCGCGTGGAGGTCCGGCGACCCGACGGGACCGTCATCTTCGCTGACGACCCGGCCCTCAGGGGGGCGACGTCGGCGTCGTCGGATGCATTCACCAGGGCGAGCGCGGGTGAGACCGCCGTCGTCGATATCGTCGATGTCGCCGTGAGCGACACGACTGGCCCGGCGCTCGCGACCTCGACCGTCCTGCGTGAGTACTTCCCGCTCAGCCTCGATGGGCAGGTCGTCGGCATCGTCGGGGTCTGGCGAGATGCCGTCCCGATCCTCGCGCAACTCGATGAGGTGCGCCGCAACATCGTCGTCGTGACGTTGTCGGCCGCAGTCGTCGCGGCGTTCGTCCTGTTCCTGGTGTTCCGCTCGGCCCAGGGTCGGATCACGCGCCAGACGCTGGCGCTCGTGGAGTCGACTCGGCGCGACCCGCTCACCAACACCCTGAACCACGGGGCACTCGTCGACGCCGTGGCCCGGTCGGTCGATCGAGCGAGAGACGAGGGGAGCGCGTTCGCGGTTGCGCTCGTCGATATCGACAACTTCCGGCTACTCAACGAGACCTATGGGCACGCAGGCGGGGACCGCGCGCTCCTGACAATCGTCGAGATCTTCGGGCGAGAGCTGCCTCCGGACGTCGTTTTCGGTCGCTACGGCCCGGACGAGCTGCTCATCCTGGCTCCCGCCGACGAAGTCCACGTGCTCGGAGCGGTCCTTGAGCGTGCGCGGACCGCGCTCGCGGATCACGCTCTCCAGTTCGGCACGTCCGAAAGGCTGCCGCTGACCGTGAGTGCCGGGGTCTGCACCTTCCCGACCCACGGCTCGTCGGTGACCGAGCTGTTGACGACGACGGCCCTGGCTCTCCAGGAGGCGAAGTCCAGCGGCGGTGACGCGATCCGATACGCCGGCGAGCATACCGAGCCGGAGCCCAGGTCACGCACGTTCGACGTCTACCAGGGCCTGATCTTCGCCGTCGACACCAAGGACCGGTACACGAAGCGCCACTCGGGCGATGTCGCCCGCTACAGCGTCTTCCTGGCCGAGCAGATGGGCGCTCAGGCGGACTTCATCCATACCCTGCGCGTCGCCGGCCTGCTTCACGACGTCGGGAAGATCGGCATCCCGGATCACATCCTGCGCAAGCCCGGCCGGCTCACGGCGGAAGAGTACGAGATCGTGCAGCAGCATGTCGTGCTCGGCGACATGATCGTGCGCGATCTGCCCGACGTGGAGATCATCCGTGCCGGCGTCCGTCATCACCACGAGCGCTGGGATGGGACCGGCTATGTCGACCGGCTCGCGGGTGAGGACATTCCGCTCATCGCCCGCATCCTCGCCGTCTCGGACGCGTTCTCGGCGATGACGACGACACGGCCTTACCGCAAGGCGCTCGACGTCCGAGACGCGCTCCGCCGGCTTGAGGACGCTGCCGGGACCCAACTTGACGAGCGCCTCGTCGTTGCCTTCGTGCACGGCATCGAGAACGTCGCCGGTGCGCCATTCCCCGGAATGGACGCCCAGCGGCTCTGGACGCCGTACGCCAGCGTCGCCTGATGGCCACACGGGTGCCGATGAGAGGTCGATGGGGTCATCGGGTCGCGCGGCGAGTCGTGGCAGCGAGCATCGGTGTGGTTGCGGTCCTCGCCACCGGCGTGGCTCCCGTGGTCGTGGCGAAGGAGAATTCCTGGACCCTGACCCGCACGCCCGGCAGCGTCCAAGATGGCCAACTCACGCCGATCGCGTTCGCCGCCAGCAATGCCAGCGATAGCGGCGGGGGGAATGAGATCGGCTGCGTCGTCATCGTCGTCCCGTCCGTGTTCTCGGTGGGCGCCGTGACGGTGGACTCCGCGCCGACCGGGTCGACCTGGACGGCCACGGCTGGTCCGGGCGCGGCCGGATCGACCGTCGTGAGCCTGCAGGCCGAGAGTGACGCGAGCCGTCTCGCGGGAGGCAAGCGCGACGAGGAGCTCCAGTTCACCCTCTACGTCGCGGGCACTCCGCAGGGGACTACCACCTGGATCGCGGACGTCTACAACAGGATCGACTGCGACATCGACCTGAACCTGACGAAAACCATCAGCGTGACGGTCTCGGCGGGTGGAACGCCGCTCAACTCGCCGCCGGTCGCCGTGGACGATGTGGTCGCCGTGATCGCCGGAGCCCAGCTAAGCGTGCCGGCGCCGGGGGTCCTAGCGAACGACTCGGACCCTGACGGCGACCCGATCTCCGTGCATCTCGTGGCGGACGTCGGATATGGCGTGCTCTTCCTCTATTCCGACGGCGGGTACGAGTACGTCTCGGCCGCGGGCTTCGTCGGGACCGACTCGTTCACCTATACCGCCGACGACGGCGCGGCGAACTCAGCGTCGGCCACCGTCACGATCGACGTCACGAACGACCAGCCGTTGGCCGTCGCCGATGCCTACGCTGCGACGAAGAACACCGATCTCGTCGTGGATGCGGCGAGTGGGGTGCTCGCCAACGACACCGACAGCGACACGCCGACGCAAACCCTGACAGTGGCCGTCCATGATCCGCCGACCCACGGCACTGTCATCCTGGCCGCCGAAGGCGGGTTCACCTACACGCCGGACACCGGCTACACCGGCGCCGACGCCTTCACCTACGACCTGACCGACGGGTTCGCGATCGATGGGCCCGTGGCGGTCGACCTCGTCGTCTCGGGCCCGCCCACCCCAGCCGGGACGCCGACCCCGACCCCGACCCCGACGCCCACCCCAGCCGGGACGCCGACCCCGACCGAGAAGCCGACCTCGACCCACGCTCCAACGCCGGCCCCCGCCACCCCGCCGCCCGAACCGGCGCCATCCGAGACGCCGGCGCCCGCCGAATCGCCGCCACCGGTCCAGTCGGCATCGCCGGCACCCTCCGCCGCGCCAAGCGAGCCACAGCCGCCCGGCGACGACAGTGCCGATTTGCCGCCCGGCGCCGCATTCTCTATCTCGGGCTCGGGCTCGGACGGTGGCGCAACCGACGCGGGCATGTTCGGCGTCACGTTCTCTCAGTTCGCGGCGCTGTTCGGACGAGCCTTCGACTGGGCCGTCCCGGGTCTGCTCCTGTCCGTTCCGGGTATGCTGCTCGTGCTCGCGATCGCCGCCCAGACAGCCGGTGCGCTCGCTTGGCTCCCACTCGTCCGTCGCCAGATCGGTGGGTTCGGGCTCCGCTCCGCGACCCAGGCTCGCCGGCACTGAGCCACGCGTACCGTGTGACGCCGAGTGCTTGACGGGCCGCACGACGCCCGCCCATACTCGGCGGACATCATGAAGAGCGGGCTGTGAACGGGACGAGTACCCGTCGCACGTCGACCCAGAGATCCGGCGGTTGGTGCGAGCCGGAGCGACGACGACAGGGAATGGACCCGGGAGCCTCCGGACCGAACGCGAAGCGGTCAACGCCGCAGGCGCCAGTAGGCTCCGGCGCAGAGCGCCAGCGATAGAGGGCAGCGCCGATCGGCCGCCGCGGAAGCGGGACGGCCCGTCGGTCACGAAAGTGCGGCATCGCCGAATGAGGGTGGCACCGCGGAAGGCACGACCTTTCGTCCCGGAGACGAACGGTCGTTTTGATTCTCCGAGGCCGAGGCGCGATGACGACAGCAGACCCGATCAGCCTGGCGCAGACCCAGCGTCTGGCCTCCAGCGCCGACACGATCCTCCTGCGCGCGACACGCGCGGCCGACCTCGAGACGCCGATCGGTGCCTTCTTGCGGCTCGACGACGGCGGTCCCGCCTACCTGCTCGAATCGGTCGAGGGCGGTGAGCGCCTCGGGCGCTACTCGTTCCTCGGCGTCGGGCCGCGGCGACTGCTCGAAGTCCGCGGCGGACAGGCCCGCATCCAGACCCGGCCGGTGACCGTGCCGGTCTACGCGCCGGACCTGCCGGTCGAGACGCGACCCGTCCCGGATCCGCTCGCCGCGATCCGCGCCTTCGTGCCGCGCCGCCGTGTTCAGCCAACCGAGGGGATGCCGCGCTTCACCGGCGGCGCCGTCGGGGCCCTGGCCTACGACGCGATCTCGACCTTCGAACCAAGCGTGCCGCTGCCGGAGCGGGACCCGGTCAACGTGCCGCTGGCGACGTTCATCGAGACGGACCTCGTGCTCGTCTTCGACCACCTGACCCACACGCTCTCGGCGATCGCGTCGCTGCACACCGAGACAGCCAACCTGGAAGGCCGCTACCGGATCGCGGAGGCGGCGATCTTCGAGGCCCTCGAGCGGACGTCGCGCCCCAGCGCGGCCGAGCTTGACGGCGCCCGTCCGCGCTCGACCTCGGACGGATCGCCGGATCGGTCCCCGACGCCGGGCCGCCCGGTCGAGACCAGCCTGGGCCGCGAGGAATACATCCACGCGGTCGAGGTCGCCAAGGACGCCATCGCCGCAGGGGAGGCAATCCAGGTCGTCCTCGCCCGGCGCCAGTCATTCGATCTGCCGGCGGACCCGGCGACCGGCGCGACACTCGACGGGATCGGGCTTTACCGCGCCCTGCGCCGGGTCAATCCCAGCCCGTACCTATTCTTCGTACGCACCCCCGGCTACGAGGTGGTCGGGGCCTCGCCGGAGCTGCTCCTCCAGGTCGAGGGCGACCGGTTGACGACGCATCCGATCGCCGGCACGCGTCCCCGCGGCGCCGACGCGCGCGAGGACGCGCTCCTGTCCGAGGAGCTCCAGCGCGATCCGAAGGAACGGGCGGAGCACGTCATGCTCGTCGATCTGGGGCGCAATGATCTCGGGCGTGTGGCGCGCCCCGGGACGGTAACGGTCAGCAAGTACATGGAGGTCGAGCGTTACAGCCACGTCCTCCACCTGGTCAGCCACGTCGAGGCCCGTTTGAAGCCGGAGCTGGACGCGCTGGACGCGCTGCGCTCCGTCTTCCCGGCAGGAACGCTCTCGGGCGCTCCAAAGATCCGGGCGATGCAGCTGATCGCAGCGGCGGAAGGGGAGCGGCGCGGGCTGTACGGTGGCGCCGTCGGCTATCTCGGCTACGACGGGAACCTCGACACGGCGATCACGATCCGGAGTGCCGTGCTCAAGGATGGCCAGGCGCATGTCCACACCGGCGCCGGCATCGTGGCCGGCTCCGTCCCCGAACGCGAGTTCGAGGAGACCGAGCACAAGGCGGCTGCCCTCCGGCGCGCGATCGACCTTGCCGCCGGCGTCGCCGAGGCTCCCCGCGCGGAGGCTCCCCGCGCGGCGGCCGACGAGCCCATCGCGGCACCCGCCGTCGAAGGCGCGGGCTCGACGAGCGCCTCCGGAGTCGGATCGTGATCCTGGTCATCGACAACTACGACAGCTTCACCTTCAACCTGGTCCAGGCGCTCCAGGCCTCCGGCGCCAACGTGCGCGTCGTCCGCAACGACGCGATGGATGGCACCCAGATGCGCGCTCTCGCCGACGATCCGAGCGCGGAGCTGCGCGGGATCGTGATCTCGCCTGGCCCGGGCGACCCCGATCACGCCGGCGTGTCGATCGAAACGGTGCGCGTTGCGGCGGAACGGAAGATCCCGCTGCTCGGTGTCTGCCTCGGGATGCAGTCGATGGCGGCGGCATTCGGCGCGTCGATCGTCCGTGCGCCCACGCTCGTGCACGGCGAAGCAACCGAGGTCACCCATGACGGCACCGGCCTGCTGGAGGGCATGCCGCCATCGTTCATGGCTGCGCGGTATCACTCGTTGGCGGTCGATCCGGCGACGCTCCCGACCGAGCTGCGGGTCACCGCCATGAGCGAGGTCGATCGCGTCGTGATGGGGATCCGCCACGTCGCGCTACCGCTCGAGGGGGTCCAGTTCCACCCCGAATCGGTGCTGACGCCAGAGGGCCCGCATCTGCTCGCCAATTTTCTGCGCCAGGCGGGCGAGGGCGAGGCCTCGCGGCTCGATGCCGCCAGCGGGTCGTTCGCAATGGCGGGACTGGCGGAGCCGTTCGACGAGCCCAGTGCAGACGGGGCCGCGGCAGCGGTCGAGGCTGCCGCGGCCGGGACGGCGGTCAGATGAGCGAGCAGGTCCGCGCCGCGCTTGCGAGGATCGTCGACGGCGACACGTTGTCGCTCGAGGACGCCCGCGGCGCGATGGGCGCGGTGATGGACGGCGAGGCGACGCCAGCCCAGCTGGCGGCCTTGCTGATGGGCCTGCGGATGCGCGGCGAGACCGTGGAGGAGCTGGCCGGATTTGCCACCGCGATGCGAGAACGGGTCGTCCGCGTCGAGGCACCCGACAGCGCTATCGACGTGGTCGGAACCGGCGGCGACGGCAGCGGCACCTTCAACATCTCGACGACCGCCGCGCTCGTCGTCGCGGCCGGTGGGGTCCCCGTCGCCAAGCACGGCAATCGGGCGATCACCTCACGCGCTGGCTCAGCCGACGTCCTCGACGCGCTCGGGGTCCGGATCGACCATGACGCGGCCTCCGCCGGGACCGCCCTTCGCGAGAACGGCTTCGCCTTCATGTTCGCGCCTGCATTCCACCCGGCGATGCGGCATGCCGGTCCGACCCGCCGCGAGATCGGCGTCCGAACCGCGTTCAACCTCCTGGGCCCGTTGACCAACCCCGCCGGAACGCGTCGCCAGCTCCTCGGGGTCGGCGATCCGGCCGCGGCCGAGCGGATCGCCGCCGTTGCCCGCCTGCTGGGCACCGAGCGGACGTTCGTCATCCACGGCGACGGCGTCGACGAGCTGCCGCTCGACGGCAGCGGCGTCCTCTACGACGTGCGCCCAGACGGGATCGAACGACGAACGGTGGACGCCTCGGCGTCGGGACTCCGGCGCGCGTCCACGGCCCGCCTCGCCGGCGGTTCGGCCGAGGAGAACGCGCGGATGATCGAAGCCGTCCTGCGCGGCGAGCCGGGGGCTCGGCGCGACGTCGTCGTCCTCAATGCCGGCGCCGCGTTCCTGGTCGCCGGAGCCGTCGAATCGCTCGACGACGGCATCGAACGGGCAGCGCTGACCATCGACGCGGGCCTCGTGACCGCGCTGCTGGAGCGGCTGCGAGCCGAGCGCCGCGCGGCCGAGTCCGCGCCTGCCGGAACGCCGGCATGACCGTCGCCGCGCCGCGTCGCCCCGTGTCGCCTCGGCCGCCCGCGTCCGGCCCGAGCGTCGTCGAGGAGATCGCCGCCCGTCGCCGGGCGGACGTCCTGGCCGAGCTCGAAGCGATGGGTGCCAAGGCCTTGCGAGCTGCCGCGCTCGCCGCGCCCGCCCCTCGTCAGATCGCCGAACGCCTTGCGGCTCCCGGCCTCCACCTGATCGCCGAGCTCAAGCGGGCCTCGCCCTCGGCGGGTCGAATCGCCGCAGCTGACGACGACATCGTCGCCAGAGGCCGGGCTTACGAGGCAGGGGGCGCTGCCGCCATCTCGGTCCTGTGCGAGCCACACTGGTTCGGCGGCTCGGTCGAGGACCTGCAGCGGGTTCGAGCCGCCGTCGCGCTCCCAGTCCTGGCCAAGGACTTCGTCGTAGAGAACGTCCAGCTCCAGCTGCTTCGCGCGGCGGGCGCTGATCTCGTCCTGCTGCTTGCCGTTCTCCACCCGGCCAGGCGACTCGCGCGCCTCGTGAGCGGGGCGCTGGAGCTCGGTCTGGAGCCGCTTGTCGAGGTCCACGACGTACGCGAGCTCGAGCGCACCCTGGCGACCGATGCACGCCTCATCGGGCTCAACAACCGTGACCTGCGCACGCTCGAGGTCGATGTCGAGCGCGCCGGCCGGCTGCGCGAGCTCGTGCCCGACGACCGGCTCGTGATCGCCGAGTCGGGGGTTCGCGATCCGTCGACGGTCGCGCGCTGGCGGGCCCTCGGCTTCGATGGCGCGCTCGTCGGCGAGGCGCTGATGCGCGCGCCCGATCCGACCGCCGGAGTCGCCGCGTTCGTCGCGGCCGGCCGGACCCCGGGCGATCTCGCCAATGTCGCGCGCCGCCCGTTCGTCAAGATCTGCGGCGTGACCGATGCCGACGGTGCGCTCGCGGCGATCCGTGCCCGGGCCGATGCGATCGGGCTCAACTTCGTCCCGGGAACTTCACGGGCCCTCGGCCTCGAGGAGGCAGCCGCATTGGCTCGGCTCATCCGGTCCGCGTCGGGGGCCGGCCATCGTCCGCAGATCGTTGCCGTGACCGCCGATGCCGGGTCGGATGTGCTTGCCGACATCGTCAACGCGATCGACCCCGATGTGGTCCAGCTCAACGGCTCCGAGTCGCTCCAGGCCGCGCAGCGGATCGGGCGCCGGACCTGGAAGGTCCTCCATCTGCCGGTCGCGGAGCCAGCGGACCCGACGGCCGCCAGCGCCGACATCGTGTCGCGCGGCCATGCCTACCTCGCCGGCGGTGTCGAACGCCTCCTCCTCGACACCGCCGGCGGGCCACACCCCGGTGGAACGGGCCTGCGTGCGGCCGAACGGCTAGCCGGCGCGGTCGCGCGGGAGCTGCCAGTCGTCCTGGCCGGCGGCCTCAATCCGGCCAACGTAGCGGATGCCGTGCGCACAGTCCCGCTCGTCGGCGTCGACGTGGCATCCGGTGTCGAGCGAGCGCGTGCCGCGCGCGGGCAGGCAGGACGCGCCGAGAGCCCACGTCCGACCAAGGATCCCCTGCGCGTCGCGCTCTTCGTCAAGCGCGCCCGGGCGGCTCGCGACGATCGGCCCAACCTGCCCTTCGGGCCTACGCCCATCCACGCCGGCCTGCTGGACGCCGACGGGGCCGGTCGCTGGGGGATGGAGCGCGACTTCGGTGGCCGTTACGTCCCCGAGACCCTCATGGCCGCGCTGGAACAGCTCGAGACCGCCTACGACGCGGTCCGCCAGGATCCCGTCTTCTGGGCGGAGCTACGCGAGGTCCTCGAGCGCTTCGCAGGTCGCCCCACTGCGCTCTATCGCGCCGATCGTCTCGCCGCTGCGGTCCGCGACGAGGCGGCACGCCTGCTCGACGGCGCGCGCTTGCCGACCATCCCTGCGCTCCGCCTCTACCTGAAGCGCGAGGACCTCGCCCACACCGGCGCGCACAAGATCAACAACGCCCTCGGGCAAGCGCTCCTGACCCGCCGCCTGGGCAAGACCCGCGTCATCGCCGAAACCGGCGCCGGCCAGCACGGCGTGGCCACCGCCACCGCCTGTGCGCTGCTCGATCTGCCCTGCGTGGTCTACATGGGCGCCGAGGACATCGTGCGCCAGGGCCCGAACGTCCTGCGGATGCACGCGCTCGGAGCGGAAGTCCGGTCCGTCACCTCCGGCACGGCGACGCTCAAGGACGCGGTCAACGAGGCGATGCGCGACTGGGTGACCAACGTCGAGACCACCCACTACGTCCTGGGCTCGGCGATGGGCCCGCATCCGTATCCGACGATCGTGCGAGACCTGCAGCGCCGGATCGGCGATGAGGCGGCGGCCCAGCTCCAGGCGATCGAGGGACGACTGCCGGATCTCGCCGTGGCCTGCGTCGGCGGCGGCTCGAACGCGATCGGCCTGCTCGCGAGGTTCATCGGCGAGCCGTCGGTCCGGCTCGCGGTCGTCGAGGCCGCCGGCGATGGGATCGAGACCGGCCGGCACGCCGCCGCCGTCCTCGGTGGGACGCCGGGCATCCTCCATGGGTCGCGCTCGCTGATGCTTCAGGACGCCGACGGCCAGGTGACCGAGGCCCATTCGGCCTCGGCCGGGCTCGACTACCCCGGGATCGGGCCGCAGCTGGCGGCGCTTGCGGAAGGTGGCCGGATCGAGGTCGCCGCCGCGACCGACCGCGAGGCGGTCGCCGCCATGCGTACGACCACGCGAACCGAGGGAATCCTGCCGGCACTCGAGACCGCTCACGCGATCGCCGCGCTGCCCAAGCTGCTGGCCGGCGTTGGCGGCTTGGGCGGATCGTGGCCGGACGAGCTGCTCGTCCTCCTCGGGTTCTCGGGACGCGGCGACAAGGACCTCGCGGCGCTCGAGCGCTTCGTCGACGTCGAGCCGTGGGGGACCGAACGATGAGTTCACCGGCGCCGCCCTGGGCCACCGAGTCGGGCACGAATGAGACGGCCGGCGCCCGCCGAATCGCCGCCGCGTTTGCTCGAGCCCGCGCTGACGGCCGGACCGCCCTGATCCCGTACGTCGTGGCCGGCTACCCCGACGCCGAGACCAGCTTCGCGTCCGCCCTGGCCGCCGCGGACGCCGGGGCCGACCTGCTCGAGGTCGGCCTGCCGTACTCGGACCCGCTCGCCGACGGTGCGACCCTCCAGCGCGCGTCGGGCGCGGCGCTCGCGGCCGGCGCCACCCTGGAGCGATCGCTCCGGCTCATCGAGCACATCGCCGCCGCGCGACCGAACCTGCCCCTGGTCCCGATGGCCTATGCCAATCAGGTGCTCAGGGGCGGGGACGGCGAGGCCGTGGCTCGAAGGCTGGCGGGTGCCGGCGCGGCCGGGTTGATCGTCGCCGACCTGACGCCCGACGAGGGGGCGCCGTTCGAGGCGGTCGCCCGCAGGGTCGGGCTGGCGGTGGTCTACCTCGTCGCACCCACCACGCCGCCCGCCCGCATGGCCCGCATCGCCGCGCGCAGCGGGGGCTTTCTCTACTGCGTCTCGCTGGTCGGTGTGACCGGGGCGCGCGCCTCGTTGCCGTCGACCGTCGGCCGGCTCGTCCGGGAGGTGCGCAGCGTCTCGCCGGTGCCGGTGGCCGTCGGCTTCGGGGTGAGCCGCCCGGCGCACGTGCGGGCAATCGCCCGGGCCGGTGCGGACGGCGTCATCGTCGCCTCGGCGTTGGTCGATGCGCTCGGTCCCGACGGCCATGACGTCGCCGGCATGGCGAAACTCGTCAGCCGCCTGCTCGATGCCACGCGCTTGTGAGCAAGCGGATCAGGGTCGCCATCGAGGCGACCGCGTGGAGGGCGTTCGCAACGGCTACTGACTGGCCGGGTTGGTCGCGTTCGGGCAAGACGGTGGACCTGACGCTCGAGGCGCTTGCCGCCGCGGCTCCCAGGTACGCCGCGGTTGCTAGAGAGGCAGGCGAGCCGTTCCCCGTCCGGGTAACCACGGGGGATCTCGAGGTCGTCGAGCAAGCGGAGGGCGGCAGCGGAACGGAATTCGGCGTCCCGAGTCGAGTCATCGACGCCGACCGGCGCCCCGTCTCCGCCGTCGAGGCTGACCGGCTCAGCCGCCTCGTGGCGGCTGCCTGGACAACCTTTGAT
>JAUSJS010000274.1 GCA_030647575.1 Candidatus Limnocylindrales bacterium
TTCGCCGTACATGTGCGCGACGGAGACGTCTACAGCGTCGATGAGGTTCGTGGCTGGCTGTCCGAAACGGGCTGGCGATTCATCGAGCACGCGCCGCTCGTCGGTCCGCAGAGTCTGATCGTGGCCGAAGCCGCCTGAGCACACGGACGCGTCCTAGCAGGCCGGATATCGTCGGCACATGGCATCCGAAGGTTCGGACGGCGACGCGCAGGACCCGCGCATCACGGCGAGGCTCGCCGAGATCCTCGCGCAGGCGCCAATCTTGTTGGACCGCCTCAGCGCGACAGCGCGGGCACCTCGCCGGGAGAGCGTCCAGAGACCTTCCTCGCCACCGGCCGGGTGCCGATGCAATCGTTTGCATTTGGGTATTGACACGGCGAAACGCCCGTTTCACCATCCGGTGTAATCGTTTGCAGATGGGTTGCCGCCCGGGAGCGGCGAGTCCCGATGGGTAACGGGGGACGGCATATGAGCCATGTCCCGGATGCAGGTCAGGCGATGGCGGTCCGCCACGTCTCGGTGGTCGGTGAACTCCGGTGATGAGCCCACAGTGGGCCCACGGAGAGCCAGATCGCCGCGATGAGCCGACGGTGAGCCAGGCCGCCGTGCGGGCCAACGCGAGCGCTGGCGCGGGCTCGACAGCCACGGTGTCCACGACCCGGCGTCTGACCGGCGCGCAGATCCTCGTCGAGTATCTCGTCGCCCAGGGTGTCCCGTATGCCGCGGGGATCCCCGGACACGGGTGCTGGAACCTGACCGACGTCCTCCTCGACTACGCGGATCGCATCAGGACGATCCAGGTCATGCACGAGCAATCGGCCGTGCACCTCGCCGACGGCTACTACCGCGCCTCCGGCCGGCCAATGCTGGCATTCACCAGCATCGGGCCTGGTCAGATGAACACCGTCGTCGGCATGGCGACCGCCTACGCCGACTCACGGCCGTGCTCCTGGTGACGGGGTCCGCCCACACCTACATGCGCGGCCACGGCCTGCTCCAGGAGGTGGAGCGGCGGCACGGCGCGGACAACGCGCGCGTGTTCGACCCGATCGTCAAGGAGTGGTGGCAGCCGTCGCGCACGGACGAGCTGCCCTTCGTCCTGCATCGGGCGTGGAACCAGATGGTGTCCGGCCGGCCGGGCCCCGTCCTGCTCGATCTGCCGATGGACGTCCAGGCCGACGCTGCCGACGTGACCATTCCGGACCCTGAGCAGCGCGAGGCCCACAACGGCGCACGCCCATCCGCCGCGGACATCGAACGGGCTGCTCGCCTGCTGGCAGAGGCGGATCGCCCGGTCATCGTCGCCGGCGGTGGCGCGATCACGGCCGAGGCGGCCGACCTCGTCACCGCCCTCGCCGAGCGTCTCGGTGCCCCGGTCGCCACGACATGGATGGGCAAGGGCGCGATCGACGAGACCCACGAGCTCAATGCGTGGAGTGTCGGCGACACCGCGAGCACGTCGGGCAACCGGCTGGCGGCAACGGCCGACGTCCTCATCGCGGTCGGCTGCCGGTTCACCGACTGGTCATCCTCTTCCTGGCGGCGCGGCGTGACCTACGCGATCCCGCCCACCCGGCTGATCCAGATCGACGTCGATCCGCGCGAGATCGGCAAGAACTACCCGGTCGAGGTCGGGCTCCTGGGCGACGCACGGGCGGCTGTGGCGGACCTTCTCGAGGCGCTCGGACCGGGCGGTGGACCCACGGCCTACCGGTCGACCGCATATTTCGAGGAGATCCAGGCGCGCAAGACCGAGTGGGAAGACCTCAAGCGGGCCAAGCAGCGAAGTGCGGCCATCCCCATGACCCAGGCCCGCGCTCTCTTCGAGGTCCAGGCCGCGACCGCGCCGGACGCGATCGTGGTGACCGGCGCCGGCCTGCCCCAGTCCATCGTCAAGCAGAACTGGGTCACCCGGCGGCCGCGAACCCACCTGACGAGCGGCGGCTTCTCGACCATGGGCTTCACGCTGCCAGCTGCGATCGGCGCCAGGCTCTGTCGGCCCGACCGCCAGGTTCTCGGCATCGCGGGCGACGGCGACTTCCTCCAAACGATGCAGGAGCTGGCGGCAGCGGCGATGCTCGACCTGCCGGTCGTCTTCGTCGTCCTCAACAACAGCGGCTGGATCAGCATCAAGGGCGGCCAGACGAACTTCTTCGGACGAACCGCGGCGGTCGACTTCCTGCACCGCGACGGCTCGATCTACTCGCCCGACTACCAGGCGATCGGTGCCGCCTTCGGGTTGCGCGCGGAGCACGTCGATCATCCCGACGCGGTCCGCCCCGCGGTCGAGCGCGCACTCGCGGCCGATGGTCCGGCGCTCGTGGCGATCGACGTCGCGCGCGAGCTCCCCGACGCGGGGCTCGACAAGACGGGCTGGTGGGACGCGCCCGTCCCCGAGTTCCACGCCGAGCAGCACGCCGCCCAGCTCGCCGGACGCGCGGAGGAGCAGCATCGATGACCCTGCACGAGGACCATCGATGAGCCAGGCGCCCGCCACTCGGCCGCTGTCCGGCGCAACGATCGGGATCAACCAGATCCTGTGGGCGAACGATGACCTGCCCGACCTGATGCCACCGATCGCCCCGCTGACGATCCTCGATGAGATGGCCCGCCTCGGGTATCGCGGGACCCAGCTCGGCACGACGTTCCCGCGGGGCGAGGCGCTCCGCGAGGCGCTCCGGAGCCGGGACCTGCGGATCGCGGAGGTGTATGCCTGCCTGCCGTGCAGCGCGGACGGACCCACGCGCGAGGCGCGTGACGTCGGTCGCAGGAAGCTGGCCGAGCTCCACGCGGTCGAGGGCGACGTTCTCGTCGCGGCGCTGCCGCTCACCCGCGATCGGGTCGGTCACGCTGCCCGGGCCGGAGTGCCCGGCGTGCCGTGCCTGAGCGACCGGGGTGTCCGCTCGCTGGCCGACCTCCTCGCCGAGCTTGCCGCGGAGGCGAAGGGGCTCGGTCATCCGCTCGCGTTCCATCACCACGTCGGGACGTACATCGAGACGCCGGCCGAGATCGAGCGGCTCATGGCCGCCGCCGATCGAGAGCTCGTCGGACTGTGCCTGGACGTCGGCCACTATCAGCTCGCCGGCGGCGATCCGGTCGAGGCGATCGGCCGCTACGGCGAGCGGGTGCGCCACGTCCACCTCAAGGACGTCGACCGCGACGTCGCCCGCCGGATGCGGTCGGGCGCGATCGAGGATTTCCTGGGCGGGCTGCGCGAGCGCGTTTTCACCGAGCTCGGGAGGGGGGAGCTCGATCTGCCGAGCGTGCTCGCCGCACTCGCCCGGCGCGATTACCGGGGCTGGCTGATCGTCGAGCACGATACGACGTGGCGGCCGCCGTCCGAGAGTGCCGCGATCTCGCGCGCGATCGTCGACTTCGTGCTCGACGAGCTGCCTCGGATACGGCTTGTCGCATGAGGAGCGGCGGATGAGGATCTGTTTGCTCGGCGCGGGCCGGATCGGTCGGCTGCACGGCACCCTGGTCGCCGCCCAGTCCGAGGTCGACGAGATCGTCGTCGCGGACGTCGATCCCGGTCGGGCGGCCGAGACGGCCGCGGCGATCGGCGGGCGGGTCGCGCCGACTGCCGAGCAGGCGATGGAGGGCGTCGACGCGGTTATCGTGGTCGCCTCGACCGATGCCCATGCCGGCCTCGTGGCGGCGGCCGTCGAGCGCGGGCTGCCGACGTTCTGCGAGAAGCCTCTGGCGTTCGACCTGCCCGAGACGGTCGAGCTCGTCGAGCAGATCGAAGCCCGAGGCGCCGTCGTCCAGGTGGGCTTCCAGCGCCGGTTCGATCCGGCCTATCGCGAGGCGCGCCGGCTCATCGAGTCAGGCGAGCTGGGGACCGTATACCTCGTCCGGCTCATCGCCCACGACCACGAGCCACCGCCCGACACGTACATCCCAGTCTCGGGCGGGCTCTTCCGCGACTCGTCGATCCACGACTTCGATGCACTCCGCTGGGTGACCGGCCAGGAGGTGGACGAGGTCTACGCCGCCGGCTCGGTGCGCGCCTTTCCGGTCTTCGAGCGCTACGACGATGTCGACACGGGAGCGGCGATCCTGCAGCTGGCCGACGGAACCCTTGGCGTCCTCAGCCAGACCCGGCACGACCCCCTGGGCTACGACGTCCGGATGGAGATCGTCGGGTCGCGCGATGCGGTGACCGTCGGGCTCGGGCAGCAGACGCCGCTCCGCTCGCTCGAGCCGGACGCTCCGGCACGGGCCGGCCCAGCCTGGCAGACGTTCTTCACTCGATTCGAGACTGCCTATCAGGAGGAGCTGCTGACGTTTCTGCGCGTCGCCCGTGGCGAGATCGCGAGCCCGTGTACGGCCCGCGACGCGCTCGAGGCGATGCGCATCGCGGTGGCGGCCGGTCTCTCGCGCAGCGAGCATCGACCGGTCCGCCCGATGGACATGTAGCGGCGCACGGCGCCAGATCGCAAGGAGGTGACGCCAACGAAGGTGGACATGGACACCAGCGACATGGGGATCGACCCCACGGGCAGTGGCGAGGACCCCCGCCCGACCATCGATGGATCGACAGAGGAGGAGAAAGCATGAAGCTCCGCAAGTGGCTCGCGATGCTCGTCCCGATCGCGCTCGTCGCGTCGGCGTGCTCGTCGACCCCGAGCAGCGGGACCGCGACGAAGCTCACGATTGCCGCGGTCCAGGGTGTCGAGGACGCGGGCCTCAAGGCGCTCGCGCCGATGTACAAGCAGCAGAAGGGCGTCGAGATCGAGATCGTCGAGGCACCCTACGACGACCTGTACTCGAAGTTGGTCAACGCCTTCAAGGCGAACGACTCGACCTACGACCTGATCATGATGGACGACCCGTGGATGCCGAAGTTCGGCACCGACGGCTCCCTGTCCGACCTCGGCGCGCTGGGCATCACGCAGGATCCCGACATCGCCCAGGTCGTGTGGGACGTCGGGACGTGGCCGCCGCCGCGCGGCCCGGTGCCGCCCACCGAGACGAGCAAGGCAAAGCAGCTGCTCGGCGTGACGATCGTCGGCAACGTCGAGATGTTCATGTACCGCAACGATCTGACCCCCACGGGGCCGACCAGCTATGACGACGTGCTGGCGAACGCCAAGGCTCAGAACAAGCAGGGCTCGGTCGCCGGATACATCATCCGGGGCAAGGCCACCAACCCGGTGGTCGCGGACTTCCTGCCGATCCTCTGGTCGCAGGGCGGCGACGTCTTCGACGAGAACTGGAACGTCGTCCTCGACAACGACGCGTCAAAGGCCGCGATCGGCTTCCTGGTCAACGACCTCAAGCCCGTCGCCCAGACCGACCCCGGCAGCACCGACGCATCGGACCGCGACAAGATCATGGCCAACGGCCAGGGTTACCAGTCATCGGTCTGGCCGGGCGAGATCAACACCGCCGTGCTCGATCCCGCGGTCACGAAGGTCGCCGGCAAGGTCACCTTCATCCCGATCCCCAAGGGCAAGAGCGGCAAGGGCGTTGGCATGATGGGCAACTGGCTGCTGGGCGTCCCGAAGGCGTCCAAGAACCAGCAGGCCGCGGCCGAATTCATCAAATGGATGCTCCAGAAGGACACCCAGATGACGTACGCCCAGAACCAGGGGATTCCGTCGCGGACGAGCGTCCTTAAGGATGCCAGCCTGACAGCGGCCAACCCGTACTTCCCGGTGCTCGCCGATGCGCTCCAGGCGCCGCCCAACTGGCGGCCCCGGACCGATCAGTGGAACGCTGTGGAGACGATCATCGGAACCCACCTCAACAACGCGCTGACCGGAGGTGAAACGGCCGACCAGGCCGCGACGGGCGCGGCGGCCGAGATCCGGACCCTCATGAAGGGGGCCGGCTACCCGACCCAGTGACCCGGAGCGGGCGGTGATCGATCGATCGAGCGAAGGGAACCTTCCCGTGAGCGGTACGTGTCGGGGAACGGTGTGAACGCCGCCCCGGCACACCCGTTCGCGATCGGCGCCCGCATCCGGACCACGTGGATGGCGCGGAGCCGGCAGGAGCAGCTGGTCTACAAGCTGCTCCTGCCGGTGTTCGGCACGGTCTTCGTCCTGGCGACGATCCCGTTCATCCTGGCGGTCATCCAGGCCGTCACCTCGGACAGCGGGGGGTTCATCGGGCTCGAGAACTTCGGTCGCGCCCTGGGCAACCCGCTGCTGTACGAGTCGATCAAGCAGACCGGGATTTACGCGGCGATCGCGCTGCCGATCGAGATCCTGGGAGGGCTGGGAATCGCCCTGCTCGTCCATCGAACCGTCCGCTCGAACATCATCCGGGCCGCGATCTACATCGCGGCCATGATCCCCATCGTCATTCCCCAGATCGCGGTCGGTGTCGTCTTCCGCCTGGTGTATGCCGCCGACTACGGGATCCTCAACGTCCTGCTCGGCCAGACCGGGCCACACCAGCCGTTGTGGCTCTCGTCGCCGCCGCTGGCGATGATCGCGACGGCAAGCGTCGACATCTGGCAGTGGACGCCATTCGTCTATCTCGTCATGTTCGCCGGCCTCCAGACCGTGCCCAGCGAATCGGTCGAGGCGGCCCAGGTGGATGGCGCGACGACCTGGACGCAGTTCCGGCACATCGAGCTGCCGTACCTCCGCCCGCTGCTCCTGCTCGTCCTGTTCTTCCGAATCGCCGACGTGATCCGCGTCTTCGACCACGTTTACGTGCTCACCGGCGGCGGCCCCGGCACCACGACCCAGTTCCTGAGCCTGTACATCTACCGGATCGGGTTCAAGTTCTCCGATCTGGGCCAGGCGTCCGCGCTGGCGGTCCTCGTCATGGTGGCGATGACCCTGTTCTACACGATCGTCTTGCGCTTCCTGCCGGCGGACCGGGGATGACCCACCGCAGCCGAGGCTTCACGAGGGTCGCGACGTCAGTGCTGCTGGCCGTGATCGCGTTCATCTTTGCGTTCCCGCTCTTCTATCTGATTTCGACGTCGCTCAAGACGAAGGCCGACCTGTTCGCGCCCGTGCCATCGCTCTTCCCGCCCGCCCCGACGATCGACCCGTACATAAGCGTCCTGTTCACGCGCGGCTTCGGGGGATTGCTGGTGAACAGCGTCGTCGTGGGTCTGAGCGCGACCGTGCTGTCGATCTGCGTCGCGTTTGCGATCTGCTACCCGATCACGCGACTGCCGGCTTCACCCCGGCTCCGAGCGTTTGTCCTCAGCTGGGCGCTGTCGCTCCGGTTCCTGCCGCCCGTCGCGGTCGTCATCCCGTACTTCGCGATCGTGCGCACGATCGGGCTGTACAACCAGCTGCCCGCGCTCATCCTCGTGTACACGATCTTCAACCTGCCGCTGGCGATCTGGATGCTGCGCGGGTTCCTGGACGAGATCCCGCTCGAGATTGAAGAAGCTGCCCTGGTCGACGGGGCGAGTCGCTGGTACGCGTTCCGGACCATTCTCCTGCCGCTGTCGCGGACGGGGATCCTGGCGGTCGTGATCATCGTGTTCGCGTTCGACTGGGCCGAGTTCCTGTTCGCTTTCATCCTCACCGCGACCCCGCAGGCGATGACCTTCCCGGTCGGCGTCCAGGGGCTGGTCACCCAGTTCGAGATCATCTGGAACGACATGGCGGCCGGCGCGGTCATCGCGATCGTGATCCCGCTCAGCCTGATGATCATCGCCCGGCGCCATGTGATGACCGGACTGACGTTCGGCGTCATCCGCGAGAAATGAGAGCGGCGTGACGGCGGGCACCCATCCTCGGCCGATGACCGGGGTCCATCTCAATGGAGCCACGATCATGACGACGCCGACCGACCGCCATCTGCGGATCGCACGCGAGACGGGGTACGAGGGCGTCGAGGTCCGGGCGGAGCGGCTGCTGGCGGCTCCGGAGGAGCTCGCGGCGTCCGCCGACATTGTCCGACCGCGGGAGGTCTGGAGCCTCAACGGCATCCAGCTCCAGCTGACTCCCGATGGAGGGCTCGATCACGGGCGGCTGGCCGCCGAGATGGCGCCCCGGCTCGACATCTGCCGGCGTCTGGCGGCCGCCTACCTGCTCGTCGTGCCGCCCCGAGCGGCGGACGCCGACCGCGAGCACGCGATCGGGGCGATGCGCGATGGCCTGGCGATCCTCCGCGACGCGGCGGCTCGCGATGGGATCGGCGTCGCCTTCGAGTTTCTCGGCTTCGGCGACTGCCCGATCGACACGCCCGAGCTGGCCGGCCGGGTGGTCGCGGACCTGCCGGGTGTGGACCTCGTCCTCGATTCGTGCCACTGGCATGCCAGCGGCGCGGGCTCGCTCGACGCGTTCCCGATCGACCGCCTGGCGATGGTCCATTTGAACGACGCGCCGGCAAAGGCGCCGCGCGAGATCGAGGATGCCGACCGCCTGCTGCCCGGTCGTGGGGTCATCCGCCTGGCCGAGCTCGTCGGGACGCTGCGCGCGGCCGGCTACCGCGGACCGTGGAGTCTCGAGACGTTCAACCCCGACTACTGGGCGGCGCCGCCCGAGCAGATCGCGACGGAGGGCCGCGCCGCGGTCGCCAGGGTGCTCGACGCGCCGGCGGACAGGGCGTAGCGGGCCGCCGGTCGAATGGCGACGAGCGCGCGCCCGCAACCGCCGGACCTCCGGTTCGATCCGCGGCCGGAGCCGACGATCCGCGACGTCGCCCGCCAGGCCGGGGTCTCGACGGCAACGGTGAGCCGGGTGATCTCGGGCTCGGTCGCCGCGCGGCCGCAAACCCGGGCGCGGGTCCTGGCCGTGGCGGAGGCGCTCGGCTACCGCCCGTCGGCGGTCGCCCGGTCGCTCAAGCTCCGGACAACGCGCACCCTCGGCCTGCTCGTGACCGACATCCAGAACCCGTACTACCCGGAGATCGTCCGGGCGGTCGAGGATGCGGCGCTCGAGCGGAACCTGGCCGTCCTGCTGTGCAACGGCGCCGACGATCCGGCCCGCGAGGAGACCTATCTCGAGCTCCTCGTCGATCGGCGGGTCGACGGGATCATCATCGCCTCCAGCGGGCTGCAGGAGCGCCACGGCGCATGGCTCGCCCGTCGGTCCGTGCCCGTCGTGCTCGTGAACTGGGCGGCGCCGGACCTGCCGTTGCCGGCGATCCTCGGCGACAACCGGGCCGGCGGAAGGCTGGCCACCGAGCATCTCCTGTCGCTCGGCCACCGGCGGATCGGACACCTGTCGGCGCCCGCCCGGAACGCCGCCGCCGCGGAACGGCTGGGTGGCATCGGCGACGCGCTCGCCGGCGGGGGGCTCGATCCCGGTTCACTGGTCGTCGTCGAAGGCGACGGGCAGGTCGCCGGCGGCGAGCGGGCCGCTCTTGAGCTGCTCGAACGGATGCCCGAGATCACCGGCATCGTCTGCTACAACGACCTGACCGCGATCGGCGCGGTGCGTGCGCTCCGCGCGCGCGGACGGCAGGTCCCGGCTGACGTGAGCATCGTCGGTTACGACGACATCGCGCTCAGCGCGTGGGTCGATCCACCACTCACGACGATCGCCCAGCGAACCTCCGAGATGGGCCGCTGGGCGGTGCGCCGGCTGGGCGAGCTGATCGGTCGAGCGGACGGTGCGGCGAGCGGAGACGGGTCGCGAATGGAGGCCACAGGCGACGGCGTCAGCGGTTCGCTCGGCCCGCCGCCGGTGATCCTGCCGGTCGAGCTACGGGTGCGGGCGTCGACCGCGGCGCCCCGCGAGTCGCCATGAGCGCCCGTCTCGCGAGGAGCACGGCCGCCGCCAGCCCGCTGCTTCGGCGTGCGGGTCCCCCGGCCGCCGATGGGGCGTCCCTCGACGAGACGATCACGGTCCGTGACGGCGACCTCGTGCTCGTCCCGCGCGGCTACCATGTCGTGGGCACCGCCGCGGGCTACGACTGCTACTACCTCAACGTGATGGCCGGCCATGGCCGCGAGTGGCGGTTCACGGTCGACCCGGACCATGCCTGGCTGATGGACTGGGACCCGAGCCGCCCACGCGAGACGAGCCCCGGCGGCGGCGGAGACACGCGATGACCGAGACCATGACCCTCACGCCGCTCCAGCAGACGGTCCGGCTGGGCACCGATCTGTGGAACGACTCGAGCGACCCGGCGGAGCTCGAGTACGCGATCGCCAACGGGGCGGTCGGGGCAACGTCGAACCCGCCGATCACCCTCGAAGTTCTGCGCAAGGAGCCCGATCGCTGGCGGGCGAGGGCCCGCGAGCTGTACACGTCCTTCCCGACGTGGACCGAGAGCCAGATCAGCTGGCAGGTCTACGAGGAGATCGCGCTGCGCGGGGCGGCCGTCCTGCTTCCGACCTTCGAGCGCACTCGTGGCGTTCATGGGCGGCTGTCGATCCAGACCGACCCCACGCTCTATCGCGACAAGGACCGGATGCTCGAGCAGGGGCTCCACTTCGCAGGGCTGGTGCCGAACCTCCAGGTCAAGTTCCCGGCCACTCGGGCGGGGTTGGCGGCCATCGAGGAGGCGACCTATCGGGGCGTGAACATCAATGCCACGGTGGGCTTCACCGTGCCGCAGGCGCTGGCGGTGGGGGAGGCGGTCGAGCGGGCGCTCGATCGGCGGGCCACCGAGGGTCTGCCGACGTCGGACCTGCACCCGGTGTGCACGATCATGGTCGGCCGGCTCGACGACTGGATGAAAACCGTCGCTGAGCGCGACGGGCTTTCGCTCACCCCCGGTGTTGCGGACTGGGCGGGGGTGGCCACCTTCAAACGGGCCTACGGGCTGTATCGCGAGCGCGGGTTTCGGACGCGGCTGCTCGCCGCGGCGTATCGGCACCATCTCCACTGGTCGCAGCTGATCGGCGGCGACGTCGTCCTGTCGATGCCGCACGCATGGCAGGTCCGGTTCAACGCCTCGTCCGTCGAGGTCCGACCGCGGATCGACGACCCGGTCGATCCCGCGGTCGTGCAGGAGCTGCTCGAGCGTGTGCCGGACTTCGGGCGCGCCTACGAGCCGGATGGCCTCGGGGTCGACGAGTTCGACAGCTTCGGGCCGACGGTCCGCACGCTCCGCCAGTTCATCGCCGCCTCGCACGACCTGGTGGCCGCCATCCGTGACTTCGTGCTCCCGAATCCGGACATCGGCGGGTAAGCCGCTTGCCGGTGGTTCAGCGAGGAGCTGGCTGGCGAGGAAGGATTCTAACCTTCAATCTCCTGATCCAGAGTCAGGTGACCGATTTTCGCGATTCTTCGCCCGCGCTGAGCACGAAACCCACCGATTTCTGCCCCGAATTCTACCGAGTCTGGTGACCCATCGCAAACGTGGTCAGGTGGCCATGGGCGGGTCACCTGACTCGCTCGCGGACGGCTGACGCGACTTTGACGCTCAGCTCCTCACAGGCGCCAGTCGTCCATCCGCGATCAGGTTCGCGACTGAGCCTTGGCTTCCGACGCCTTGTCAT
>JAUSJS010000275.1 GCA_030647575.1 Candidatus Limnocylindrales bacterium
CGATCACGATCGCCGCCTCGAGCGGTGCAGGCGCGACCGCGCTCTCGGACAGGCTCACCCGCCGTTTCAGGGTCATCGAGTCGCGGCTCACGGAGACGCGGACGACGTACACGGTCCTGACCGCCGGCGCGGTCCCTGAAGGGGCCCCCGGCTTCACCACGTACGTCTTCTCCGACGCCGGCCGTGGCCGCTACCTGGCGGTCCTCCAGGCGCTTGCAGGGTCGGGCGGAGCAAGGGTCGACCAGGCGGTGGCGGCTGCGATCGCGCGCGACGTGCTCGTCGACGAGTTCAGCGTCGATCCGAATGCGCTTCCAGCGGCGACGTTCGATCCCGACCGGTATCAGTCGTCCGGCATCGCGCTCCTCCCGTACTCGTCGACGGATCTCGGGCTGAGCGTCCGGGTCGCGCTACTCGCCAGTGACCGGTTCGACCGTGAGCAGCTGGCCGCTGCGCTCTCCTCGGCGATCGATGACACCGCATCGACCCGGGAGCAGCGAGTCCTGGCCACAGCGGGGCTCGCCGGCCTCGGAGCGCCCGTCCTCAACGAGCTGCAGGCCTTCGCGGCGGATCCGGCCCTGACGATCCGTGAGCGACTCTACGTGGGCCTCGGCCTCGCGGCTCTCGGTGACGGCGCGACGGCGCTGGTCATCGAGCGCGAGCTGCTGGCGACCCACGGAGAGCGGCTCGGGCCGTGGATCCGGCTGCGGGTCGGCGAGTCATTGGACGATACGGTCGAGGCGACGTCGCTCCTCGCGCTGCTCGCCGCAGGGCTGGGCGATCCGCTAGCCAACGACGCCGAGGGGTACATCGACGCGAACCCGGCCATCGACGAGCTTCACAACCTCCAGCAGGCCGCGTTTGTCACCCGGATGCTCGAACGCACGCCCTCGGAGACCGGGCGGTTCGCCTACACGATCGACGGGAAGCGGACCGTCGTCGACCTTGATCCGGGCGACAGCTTCTCGCTTCGCCTCCTCGAATCCCAGCGCAGGTCCCTCAGCCTGGAGCAGCTTGTCGGCAAGGTTGGCCTGACGACATCGTGGGAGGCGCCAATGCGGCCGGAGTCCGTGGTGCGCGATGCGAACATCGTGCTCACTCGAACATACACGCCGTTCCCGACGATCCCGGACGACGAGATGGTCGAGGTCCGACTGACCGCGACCTTCGGGCCGCAGGTCCTCGCCGTTTGTCACGCGGTCAGCGACCTCGTCCCTTCCGGTCTCGCGCCGGTCGAGCGCTTCCAGTCCTGGCCGGGGTACGACGCATCGCCAGAGTCGTTCCTCTCGCCGTACGCGATCGAGGGACAGCGGGTCTCGTTCTGCGCGGGGCCGTCGACGACATCGCGAACGGTCAAGATGCGCTACTTCGCCCGGATCGTGACCGCCGGCACGTACACGTGGGAGCCAGCCGTCATCCAGTCAGCTATAGCGGCCGAGAGCATCAACCTGACGACCTCGCACGAGGTGACGATCCGCTGGCTGGCAGGCTGCGTGATCGCGGCATGCAAGTCTTGAGGTCGAGGGGTAAGCCATGGCGCGTCGCTATGCTGGCCACCGTCTCCCCGACGGGCAGCGAGTCGCCGAAGCCGTGACGGGCAACACTTCTCGCGCAAAGGCGGCTCATCGCGAAGTCGCCACCTGAGGCATTTGGTATGCGTCGGTCCGCATTGATTCTGCTTCTGGCCGGATTCATGGTCGCGTCATGCGCAACCACACCGTCACCTTCACCGCAACCGTCGGTGACGCTATCGGCCTCCCCCTCGGTGAACGCGTCCCCGACGCCATCGCCGGCTCCCTCCGTAACCCCGGCCCCCACAGTGCCCGAGTCGACAACGACTCCCGCGTCTTCCGTGGCCCCGACTCCGGTGCCGTTTGTGGCTGCCGGCTGGCCGCTTACCGACTTCACCGAACGCGACTCCGAGCCGATCTTCGGGCCAGACGGGACCGTCTACCTCTTGGCCGGCAGGCGCGATGCGCACGACGACTACCGACAGAGCCTTGTCGCGCTCGACACGGCCGGATTCATGAAGCCCGGCTGGCCGATCGAGGAACCTCCAGGCTCCCATTTCGGGTCGCTGGCTGTCGGACCCGATGGGTCCGTCTACCTCGGCGAGTGCGGGGGTCCGGAGGTCGGGTGCGTGCTGCACCGGCTTGACGCTACCGGTCGGGAGCTGCCTGGCTGGCCGTTCGAGCTGCCTCGTGACTTCGCGTGTCCCGCGGGCTATCTCTGCGGGTCAACGGACTTCGGGCCGAACGGCACGACCTACTTTTTCGACTGGCGCGAGGTTGGGGGTCTACAGGTCATTGCCATCGACGCTTCGGGTCAGGTCATGTCCGGATGGCCGGTCGTCCCGGATGCGCCGCGTATGTGGTGGTCGAACCCGCACGTCGGCTCGGATGGAACACTGTTCATCCTCGGCGTGCCCGATGGGAGCGACGGCCTGGGCAGTCTGGCGGCCCTCGCCCCGGACGGCCGACCTCGTTCAGGTTGGCCGGTATCGGTGCCCAGCGAGAGCGACTACCTACTCGGGCCGCAGGGAACCGTGGTCGTGTGGTCGTGGATCGACCGCGATGGGGAACTCTGCTCCAGCCCCCGTCGGACGGTGTTCACGGTTCTGGGCCACGATGGGCGGGCCCTACCCGGCTGGCCGCGTGGGTCGACGGGATACGCATCCAGCCCCGTCGTCGATGCGGATGGCACCGTCTATTACGTCTCGGCACTTGGGAACGTCTACGCGCACGACCGGGCCGGCGAAGTCAAAGCCGGGTGGCCGGTGGCGGTGCCTGGGGCGAGCGTCTGGTGTGGTCCGACATATCCATACCTCGCCCCCGACGGTACGATCTACGTTCTGAGTGGTGAGGTCGCGGGGTTATCCCCGGACGGTCACCCGCGACAGGGATGGCCATACCGTCCTGCCGGCGATCTGAAGTTGCCGTGCTCACCGCCGGCCGGCGACACCGACGGCTTTCCGTCCCCACACGCCCCCGCCTTCGGTCCCGACGGCACGATCTACCTCGTGGTCTGTCACGCCGACCCCTCGGGGTCGTGGCTCGAGGTCGTCGCACTCGATGACCAAGGGCAGGTGAAGTCCGGATGGCCTTACCGCCCGCCGATCGATCTGACTCCTTTCGGGGTTGGCCCGTTGACGTTGTCGCCCGACGGGCGGCTGTTCGTACGAGGCGGATACAACACTGATTCCTTCCTTCTCGCGCTCGATCCTGATGGGCGCCTCTCCGAATGAGCGGACGCCGGGAGCGTGGTCGGCAATGCTTGGCACCGTCCAGAGACTCCAGGCTGGCTCTCTCGCGGATGCCAGAGTAGGCTGCGCCCGTGATTCGATTGCCACGGGTCGGGCACCCGGTGGCCCGCGGCCTGACTGGCGCGGCCTTGTTGCTCACGATCAGCGGATGCACCGCCGCGTCCCCACTGCCGACATCGAGCAGTGGGGCCTCTGAGCCGTCTGGACAGAGTGCGAAGCCTCACACATTGCCATCACCAACGTCGAGCACTGGTGCGAGTGCGACGCCTCTCGCGTCGTTGCCCGCACCCTCGACTCCAGACGAGACAACAGCGCCGGCGTGGCACGCCACCGGGAGCATGGTGACGGCCCACGACTTCCACACGGCCACGCTGCTGTCCGATGGCAAGGTGCTTGTGGCGGGCGGCGTCATCAACGACCGCTTCGACGGATGGGTCTCCGCCTCCGCTGAACTGTACGACCCGGGCAGCGGGTCCTGGACCGCCACCACGGATATGATCGAGGCCCGCTGGAGTCACACAGCCACGCTGCTGCCCGATGGCAGGGTGCTCGTGACGGGCAGCTATATCAACAGCGGCGAATCACGGGCCTCGGCCGAGCTGTACGACCCCAACAGCGGGTCCTGGACCGCCACCAGGAACATGGGCGAGGGCCGCGGCGGCCACACGGCCACGATGCTGCCCGATGGCAGGGTGCTGGTGGCGGGCGGCTACAGCGGTTACAACGGCTACAGCATGGACTCACTGGCGTCGGCCGAGCTGTACGACGCGGGCAGCGGGTCCTGGACCGCGACCGGGGACATGGCTGAGGCCCGCGACGGTCACACGGCCACGCTGCTGCCCGACGGCAGGGTGCTCGTGGCGGGCGGCAGGAGCAGCGGCGGCGACGCGCTGGCCTCCGCCG
>JAUSJS010000292.1 GCA_030647575.1 Candidatus Limnocylindrales bacterium
AAGTTCCTCATCGTCACGGCCAAGCTCCTCACCGGCTTCGACGCTCCGATCGAGGGCGTCATGTACCTCGACAAGCCGCTCCGAGCGCACACGCTCTTCCAGGCGGTCTGTCGCACGAACCGACGCTGGACGAACCCACGGACCGATCAGGAGAAGCTGTACGGCCTCGTCGTCGACTACGTCGGCCTCGGGTCCGAGCTCGCAAAGGCGGTCGCGGTCAAGGATCGCGGCGGACTGAAGGCGCTCCCGGCCGATGTCGCCGAGCTGTTCGATCTCCTGGCGGGTTGGGTCGGCGGTCTCATCGCCACGTTCGCCGGCGTCGATCGCACGGCGAGCGGGTACGAACAGCTCATGGCCGCCCAGGAGCGTGTCGCGACGGTCGAGGCGCGAGCGGACTTCGCCCAGGGGTTCCTCCGCTGCCAGGCATTGTTCGAGCTGCTCTCGCCGGACCTCCGTCTCCGAGCGTTCGAGGACGACTACCGCTGGCTCGCCCGCGTCTATGCCTCGATCCAGCCGGTCGCCAATGCCGATGCGCTCCTGTGGCACCGCCTCGGGGCGAAGACGAGTGAGCTGCTCGGGACGTACATCAGTGACGTGGTCGTCGACGCCGGCGGGCTCGAAGCCGTGGCGATCGATGCCGGGACGTTCGAGGCGCTCCGACAGCTCGAGCTGTTCGACGCGTCGTTGGTAGCCGGGAGCGTGTCCCCGACCGTCGATGATGTGCTCGATACGATCGAGGCCCGCCTTCGTCGCAAGCTCGCCGGCGGTACGACGCACCCGGTTTGGCGAACCCTCTCCGAGCGGCTCGAAGAACTCCGGCGAACTCGACTCGAAGGCGCCAGGGATTCGGTCGAGTTTCTCAAGCGCCTCCTTGAACTAGCCCGCCAACTCGTTGGGGCGGAGCGGGCGGAGGCCGACGGGCGGCTCGACGCGTTCGAGGTCCTAGATCCAGATCGCGGCGCGCTCACCCAGATTCTTCAGGAGTTCGGCCCGAAGGAGACACCGGCGATCATCGAGCACGTCGTCGAGCAGATCGATGCGATCGTGCGACCGGTTCGCGGCACCGGCTGGCAGGAGAGCCAGCCCGGTGATCGCGAGGTTCGTCGCCAGCTCCGGCTGGTCTTCAGGAACAATGCCCTTCCACCAGCCGGCGAGCTGTACGACCGGGCGTACGCCTACATCCGCGAGCACTATTAGGACGTGACGCCACGTCCGCCGTCGTCCGGGCCGATAACGAGAGTCCGAGCTCGGGTTCCGTCATCGTGAGCGTCCCGATCCGGCAGCAAGCCTGGCCCTCAGGTCGTCAGCAGGAAAGAAGTCGAATCGCCGACCGACGACTTGGCGCTCGAGCAGACCTCTAGCCGCAAGGTCCATGAGATCGGTCCGCGCCGATTGACGAGTGACCCGGTGGCTCTGGGCATGTGAGCGGATCGTATAGACGGCGCGGTCGTGGGCGAGCGCGTTTGATAGCAAAGCGATCTGGCGATGGTTGAGGTCGGTGCGCCGGAGCAGCTTCAGCGTTTCACGGTGCTCCGCCATCTTCCGGACCAGGTAGTCCTGAAGTTCCTCGATTGCGCGCCGCAGGATCTTCAGCTGATGCAGCAGGAAGTACGTCGCATCGAAGGCGTCCGTCTCTGTGTATAGGAACGATCGCCCGTATTCGACCGGTGCTTTGAGCAGAAGTCGGGAAATCGATACGTACTCGAACAGCCAGTACCCCTTTGCGAGCATCTCGCGGTAGAACAAGGCTCGGGCGGTTCGACCGTTTCCGTCCTCGAATGGGTGGTCGTACCCCAGCCAGAGGTGAAGGAGGATCGCACGGACCACGGGGTGCATGAAGCCCCTGCCCTCGCCGTTTGCGAAACGGCACATCGCTTCCAGGCGCTCGGGCAGTTCGACCGCAGGCGGCGGCGTGTGCGCAATCGTTGCGTCGGAGGCTTCGACGTGCACCCGCTGTTCATCGAAGCGTTGGAGGCGACCGGCGGCGGCGGGGTTATCGAGCGTTCCCGCGGTGAGAATCCTGTGCAGGTCGAAGACCGTCCCCGGAGTCAGAGGATCAGCCGCGAGGTCGCGCAACACCGTCATTGCCTGGTAATTGTTGAGGATCATTCGCTCGCTGCGATCGCGTGGCGGGCGGCCGGTCCGGAGCATGTCCTTTGCCACACGTCGAGTAGCGCTTGCCCCTTCGAGCTGGCTCGATGTGATGGCCTCCTCGATGAGGGAATTCACGAGGTAGCGCTGTCGATCTCCAGGCTCTTTGATCGCTTCCGAGACCACGAGCTCGCCCGCGGCGTGCTGATCTATCCAATGCAACAGCTCCAGGACCGGGTCCGGTAATGCGTATCGGAACGGCCGGCCATCTGAGGCGTTCAGGGGGATCTCCCGCAGCGTAGGTCGCCGAGCCAACGTGATACCGAGCCACCATTGCTCGCGCGACAGCCCGGCGGGCGGCGTTCGCCTGCGGATGCTGTCCCAGTGCATGTACCGGCCGTCGACCAGCGGCCCTACCCCACTGGCAACGATGCGAGGAAGATCCTTGATCAACTCGGTGTCTTTGAGCATGTCGCTGAAGGTCGGAGCGCGCTCGGGGAGTTTCATGGCAAATCCACGGCTAATGTTCGTCAGGTTAGCCGTAGTCTACGACGTCATGACAAATACTGTCGAAGTTAGCCGTCAATTAGCCGTGCGGCGACGTGGCGCGAAGCGCGCAGATCGCCGCCGTCTCAGTATCCAATCCGGCTTGGGTACTTGAAGCCTGGGCTCGCGCTTGTCAAAGCCATCAGCTTGCTGCTTTAATAAGCGCATGCCTGAACCCTTCGGACCCGGCCGAGCGGGCCGGTACGTCCGCCAACCAACCGGGTACGGGGCGTTCGTCCCAGCCGGACTTCCGCCTGATCCGCCGATCGACCTTGCACGCCTGGCGCCGATCCTATCAGCAGCCGACCAGGGGATCGGGCGTCTGGACGGTGTCAGCCGCACCCTGCCGAACCCCGACCTCTTCGTTGCGATGTACATGCGTCGCGAGGCGGTCCTCAGCTCCCAGATCGAGGGCACCCAGAGCTCCCTCGATGACGTCCTCGCGTACGAGCTCGACGCCACTGCGAAACGCCTTCCGCTCGACGTGGAGGAGGTCT
>JAUSJS010000294.1 GCA_030647575.1 Candidatus Limnocylindrales bacterium
GCGGCCTGATAGGCGGCGATCGCTCCAAGGTCGATCACCCCTGGTCCGAACGCGAGGGCACCGGCCGCATAGAACGCCGAGAAGTCGAGCCAGCCTCGGGCGGGCATCCCGAGCAGCGGCAGCCAGGCGGCGATCGCCGCCATGGTCAGCCAGAGGCGGGCCCGACGAGCGGTCCACAAGCCCTGCCAACGGGTCGCCGAACTGCCTCCCAAGACGCCCGGGGCTCCCGGGGCGCCCGGACCAGGCGAGGATGCCGTCACGGTGCCGGAGCCATCGCCGATCAGGCCTCGAAGCCGCCCGCGCCGATCAGCGGGACGAAGACGCAGGCACCGTCCGGGCGCTCGGTCCACTCCTGACCGTGGCGGGTGACGACCGTGAGGATCTGCCGACCGCGCGGCCCGACCGGGATGACGAGGCGACCACCGTCGGCGAGCTGCTCGCGCAATGCGTCGGGGATGGCCGGCGCGGCGGCGGTCACGATGATGCCGTCCCAGGGCACTCCGGCCGGATCGCCGAGGCTGCCGTCGGCGAGGCGGATCTCGACCGAGTCCCCGAGGCCGAGCGCCTCCAGCCGGGCGCGGGCCTCCGGGATCAGCCTTGCCTGGCGCCCCAGCGTCGTGACTCGTGCCCCGAGCCACGCGAGCACCGCCGCCTGATAGCCGGAGCCTGTGCCGATCTCCAGGATCCGATCGCCCGGCCGCACGTCCAGGAGCTCGGTCATCAGGGCGACCATGTACGGCTGGCTGATCGTCTGGCCGGCCCCGATCGGCAGGGCCTCGTCGGCATAGGCGTCCCGGCGCGCATCGTCCGGCACGAAGGCGTCGCGCGGTACGGCCCCCATCGCCTGGAGGACCCGCTCGTCGGCGATCCCGCGGGCGCGGAGCTGGTCGGCGACCATCGCCGCGCGGGCCGCGTCAGGGTCCTGGCGCGAGAGCCATCGGTTCGGGCGCCATCGGTCCATGCCGCGGAGCCTACTGCGCCGGTGGGCGGAGCGAGCACCTCCGCCGCGGCTTTCGCGTATTCATGCCACGACTGGTCCGGCCGGTTTCCGGCCCCGCGCCCCTCGTTCATTCACCCCCGGACTGGATGTGGCGGCTCGAACCGCTTCGCAGAGGGTCGAGGCGCGCCCCAAGCGTGGGTTGAGGCCCCGACAGGCATTCCGAGACGTCAGTCAGGCTCGTTCCCCGTCACATCGAGTCGGTCGGTGCATATTTCAGGGACAGGGGCACCGTCGACGCTCGGCCCGCGCCCGCCCTGCCGACCGGCGGATCAGGACGGCGAGGCGCTGACCGTTGACTCGCCGGGTACTGCGGACGCCGACGCCGACGGCACCGCGGACGCCGACGGCCCGGCCGATGCGGAGGCCGAAGGCTCGGCCGATGCCGACGGTACTGCGACCGGTGCCGGCGTGGTCGTCAACAGGCCGCCGCTACCCGCCAGCAGCCCGAACACCAGGATCGCGACGAAGACGACCACCGTTCCGATGACGAAGAACCTTGAGACATTGTCCGTGACCCGGACCGCCAGCTCGGATTGGGTCGGTGCCCGCTGAACGGACGGCGCGGGCGCGTCTCGGCGCCGCGGGACGGCGGTGCCCGTCGCGGTTGCCATGGTCGCCGCCGGCTCGACGGCGAGCGGCACGACGCTCTCGTCCTCCCGCTCGTCGCGGCCGAGCTCATCGGTCGCGGCCTCCTCGGCCTCCAACTCGGCCTCGATTTCGTCGGCCTCGGTCTCGTCGCTCTCGGGCTCGAAAGCTCCGGCCTCGGCGTCGAGCTCCTCGGTCGCGGCCGCCGCCGCTTCCGGCGCGCCGGTCTCGGTCTCGGCTTCGGGCGGCGCCTCCGGCTCGGCGGGCGCCGCTTCCGGCGTGCCCTCGGGTCGTTCGGTCATTCGGTGGTGTCACTCCTGGCGGGCGCCTCGGTCATCGGTCCCGACGCGGGCGCCAGTGTACCCAAGCCGCCGTGGTGCCGTCCGTCAGGCGTTGCGGATCGCCGGCACGAAGAGACCGGCAAGGCCCGTGACCATCGTGACGATGCCGAAGAAGGCCAGGACCGTCGTCACCCCGAGCACCTCGCCGAGGACGGCGCCAACCCCCATCGCCACGGTCATCGAGCCGAAGACCAGGGCGAAGCGGAAACCCACGACCCGACCCATCAGCGTCGGCGGTGTCCGCTCCTGGAAGAGGGTCTGGCTGGGGATGACGAAGGCCATGTTGGCGACGCCCTGGCCGAGCGCCACGCCGATCGCCAGCCCAAGGTTGTCCGTCAACGCCAGGGCCGTCACAAGGAAGCCCCAGGCGGCATAGCCCGCGATCACCATCCGACCCTTGCCGAACCTCGACCCGATGAGCCCGATGGCGAACCCGCCGAGCAGGTTGCCGACGCCGATCCCGGTCTCGAGGAATCCATAGACGGCCTGCCAACCGACCTCGCCGGAACCGAACACACCGAACGCGTAGGCCGGGGTCAGGGCGATGACGATGCCGATCGTGAACTGCCCGATCGCTGCCTGGATCGTATTGGCCAGGAGCGTCGCCTCGGAGCGGAGGAAGCGCCAGCCGGCCTTGAGCTCGCCGACGAAGCCGAGCATGACGCCGGTGGGCGCGTCGGCCCGGGTCTCGGCCTCAGCCGGCGTGATCGCGCGCACGGCGATGGCCGTCAGCAGCGTCGCCGACGCCAGATACGTCGCGCTGTCGACCCAGAAGGCAAGCGGCACGGCACTTCCGAGGGCGACCACGAAGATGCCGGCGAGTGGATAGCCGAACACGTCGGCCAGCGTCTCCCCGACCCACATCGCCGAATTCGCCGTCAGCAGGTCGCGCTGATCGACGATTCGCGGCAGGATGGCCACCCGTGCCGGACGGAAGAAGATCGAGATCGTCGTCACCGCGAAGACCATGGGGTAGACCAGCACGACATTGACCATGGCGGCAAGCGGGATGAGCAGGACGATCGCCGCGCGGAGGATGTCGCTGACGATCAGCACCTCCTTGCGGTCCCAGCGATCGACGAAGGTTCCGGCGATCGGGCTGAGCAACAGGTTCGGGAGGGTGGCAGCGAAGAAGACCAGGCCGGTCGCCAGCGCCGAGCCGGTCGAGATCGCCACCACGGCGACGAGCGCGAGCTGATGGAGTCGATCTCCGAACAGCGAGATGAGCTGGCCGGCCCACAGCGCCGAGAACGAGCCGTTGAGCGCAAGCCGGACGTACGGGTGCTGTCGGACGCGTCCGAGCGCCTCGGTTGGGAGCCGCGGGATGGGCACGGCGGTGGTGGGCCCGACGGCCGCGGCGCCGAATGCGTCGATCGCGGGCTCGATGGCCGGCTGGAGCGTCCAGCGTGCATCGGAGGTAAACAGGCCCGTCGCCGGCGACGCAAGCCGCTGGCCGGCGCCGCCGAGCAGGAGCGGACGTTCCAGCGCGGCACTCTCGGCGATCGCCGGAGTCAGCCCGGTCTCCAGCGCGCCACCGAGCTCGTAGGCAACGCCGGGCTCGAAGGGGCCGGTGAGCCCGGCCAGACGCCGTCGGATGGCGTCGAGCTGCTCGGTGGTGAGCTCCTGCGGAATCCGGACGATGCCGGCGAACAGGAAGAACGCGAGGCCGGCGGCCAGGAAGGCATCGCCGACCGAGGCCACGTTCTGAATGAATGGCAGTGGGACGGGGATGACGTCGGCGAACGGGCCCAGGTGGAGCAGGAACGAGGCGTCGAGGGTCGCCGGCAGCACGGTGTGGATGGCGGTCGAGACATCTTCCGGCCGGAACCCGGCCACGATCAGGCCGGGCTCCCAGATGGGCATGTAGCCGCCGTTGACCACGATGACCGTCGCGTTGGAGAGAATGCCGACAAAGGCGAGGCTCAGGCCCGGGTAGGTGCGGTTCGTCCAGAGCGCCACCAGCAGCAGCGCGAAGGCGCTGGTGAGGAGCGGCAGCCGGAGCGTCTCGACGAGCGGGACGTCCGCATTGAGCAGAGCTTCCGTCCCGTAGCGGACGATGACCGCGACAACGAGCAGCCAGGTGCGACGAAGACGGATGCTGGCGAGGTTGCCGAGCGTTCCGCCGGCGGCGAGGCCCAGAACGAGCCCGAGGACGATGCCGACGATCAGCACGTGGGGAGGCTCCCGTTCACCGGTCCATCATGGGTGGCCCGGCCGCCGGACGTGGTGCCGTCGCGGTGGGCAGGCTCAGCGACGATCTGCCGGCGCGGTCGCGGTGGCGGTTGCCTTGGCTGGGACGTCGGCGCGAGAGGCGGTCATCCGCTCGACCGCCTGCTGGAGCAGCGGAATCGGTCGGGGCTGCGCGGGCCTGCCGGCATCGGGAACGCCCTGAACATGGTGCGTTCGAACGAACGCGTCGACGACGACCGGGTCGAACTGGACCCCGGCGAACTTGCGCAGCTCCGCCAGCGCCTGCTCGTGCGTGAGCGGCGTCATGCGGTACGGGCGGGCGGCCGTCATGGCCTCGAAGGCGTCGGCGACGTGGAGGATCCGCGCGAGCTTCGGGATCTCGTCACCGATCAGCCGGTCCGGATAACCCGAGCCGTTGTACCACTCGTGGTGATGGCGAATGATCGGAAGCTCCGGTGCGAGCTTGGTGACCGGGGCGATGATCTGGGCACCCAGGACCGGGTGGGCGTTCATGATCATCCGTTCCTCGCGGGTCAGGCGCTCCTGCTTGAGCAGGACGTGGTCGGGGACGCCGATCTTGCCGACGTCGTGCAGCAGGCCGCCCCATTCGAGGGCTTCGAGATCACGATCGGACACGCGCATCACCCGGCCAATATCGACCGCGATCTCCTTGACCCGCAGGCTGTGCCGGGCCGTGAACGGGTCGCGCTTGTCCACCGCCT
>JAUSJS010000303.1 GCA_030647575.1 Candidatus Limnocylindrales bacterium
TCGGCCGCCGCGATCGATCAGCGGGCAGGAGACGCTCGAGCGCCGCCCGCGAGAACCGTCGATGGCCACCGGGCGTCGTGAACACCCGGAGGCGGCCGGCATCGCTCCAGCGGCGCAGCGTGGCGGGCGAGACGCCGAGCAAGCGGCTGGCCTCGGAGAGGCCCACCCAGTCCGGAACACGGGACGCTGAGCGACTCAAAACTTACTCAAATCTATCAGAACATCGCCGACTCGCTCACTCTACCATGGTTCCGGGAGCTCGGAGCGGGGTAGCCCTGCCAATACGTTGGATGGGCATCGCCCGCGGCCACCGCTGATCGACCCCGGCCCTCGCAGGACCGGGGTCGATCGCTGGACGCCTTGGTCAGTCGAGCACGACGAGGTCCGTCGTCACCGGGACCGGGCTGGCCAGGATGTCGCGCACGGGCGAGGTGTCCTGGACGTACTGGCACAGCTCTTCGAGCTGCTCCGTCGTCGCGTTCGGAGAGCGGACCCAGCTCTTCGCCCGGATCGCCGAGAACCCGGCTCGCGGGCCGCCGAGCCCGAGGAATCGGTGGAGGTCAAGATCGCCCTCGATCTCGTAGCGCAACTCGTCGATCTCGATGCCCTTGGCCGCCGCGTTGTAGGCGTAACCGACCGCATAGCAGAACGCGAGCGCCTGGAGGACAAGCTCCACGGCGTTCGGCCCGGCGTTGGTGCCGAGGAGGACCGGCGGCTCGTCGCCGATCAGCTGGAACGCTTGCGGACGCTCCATGGTGGTGGCGCCCGCGTGCTCGAACTCGCGGATCTCGCCCTTGTTGCGCCCCCCGCTCTCCCAGGAACTGCGGGCTCGGAAGGTGAACTTCGCAACGTTGGGGTCGGCCTGCACGGCCCCGATGGTGGCGACGAGGCGGTCGACGTCGACGCCGTTGCGGCTGGTGATGGTGGCCATCGCTTCCTCCTGCCGGTGATCCGGCGCTGCGTGGTGAGTCGATGGCCAATGACGACCCGACAGGCAAAGTTATTCCCCGGTCATCGGCGGGAATAATCGAGCGCACTTCGTCGTCAGAGATGGAGAGGCCGATGACTGGCCCATCCATACGGACCGCATGAGCGATGATGACGAGCGTGGTGGAGACAAGGGCGACTGGATTGACAGGCCCCATCGCGCGGACGGTTGACGTCGGTGTTGAGCGCCGGTCGTTTGCTGACGTCGCCCGTGACCACCTCGACCGCTTGTACGGCTTCTGTGTCCGTCTCACGAACAACCCAAGCGACGCCGAGGACCTCGTGCAGGAGACGCTCCTGCGGGCGATGCGGGCGTACGGCGACCTGCGCGATCCATCGCGGACCAAGGGCTGGCTGTTCGCGATCGCGACGAACACCCGGCGCGATCTGTATCGCGCGCAGGGACGCCAGGTCGCGACGGTCCCGCTCGAGACCACGGGCGCAGAGGGCGATGAGTTCTCCCTGTTCGAGACGATCGCCATCGAGGATCCCTTCCCGTACTCGGATGAGCTCCACCTCGATTTCCTGCGGCTGTTCCACGACGACGACGTTCGGGCCGTCTTCGGTTCGATCACGTCCGTCTTTCGTCTGCCCCTGATCCTCACCGTCATCCACGGCTTCTCATGCAAGGAAGCAGCCGCCATCCTGGACATCCCGTTGGGCACCCTGCTCTCGCGGCTCCACCGCGGACGCAAGCAGCTCGAGCGAGGGCTCTGGGACTACGCGGTCGCAAACGGCCTGGTGACCACCACCGACGAGGACGAACGATGATCGATTGCCGCGAAGCCGTTCGGCGGATGTGGGCCTACATCGAACATGAGCTCGAGGCGAAGCCGGTCGCCGAGTTCGAGGCCCATCTCGATACCTGTCAGCGCTGCTGCGGCGAGCTCGAGTTCAGCCGGCACGTCCGCGAGATGGTCGCCGAGCGCGAGGACACGACGCCGATGCCGTCCGATCTACGGTCGAGGATCGAGGCCATGCTCGCCGGCGCGAACGACGCGAAGGAAGGATCCGCATGACCGCGGTGCGGCTTCACTTCGAGGATGGCGACCTGCTAGCCCAGGACGCCGTCCGTTCGGTCGTCCGCGAGACGTACGGCGGCGTGCGACCTACCGATCGCCGGGTCGCCGAGCGCTTCTACGCGCCCGAGGAGCTGGCGGGTCTCCCGGAGGAGACCATCCGGATGGCCCTCGGGGTCGGGAATCCGGTCCGCCATGCGGCGCTCGAGGCCGGCCAGGATATCGTCGACCTGGGCTCCGGCGGTGGGATCGATTGTTTGCTCGCGGCGCGCGCGGTCGGGCCTTCGGGCTCCGTCATCGGGGTCGATTTCCTCTCGGAAATGGTCAGGCGGGCCACGCAGGCGGCGGCCCACGCCGGGCTTTCGAACGTCCGCTTCGTCGAAGGCATGATCGAGGCGCTGCCGTTGTCCGACGCGTCGGTGGACGTCGTCATCAGCAACGGCGTCGTCAACCTCTCGCCGCGCAAGGTGCGGGTCCTGGCCGAGGCGTTTCGGGTCCTGCGCTCGGGCGGGCGCCTGGCCATCGTCGATCTCGTCCTGGAGCACGACCTGCCGCCCGAAATCCAGACGCACCCGGCCGCCTGGGCCGGCTGCCTTTCGGGCGCGTTGTCCGAGGTCGCGATGTACAAGGGTGTCCGCCGGGCCGGTTTCCGGGAGGTCGCGATCGAACCGATCGAGTCGTTCGGGATCGCCGAGTGCGCGCTCTATCCGCTCTT
>JAUSJS010000311.1 GCA_030647575.1 Candidatus Limnocylindrales bacterium
CTGCGAGCGAGCGAGCAGGACGAGATGCGGGCCGCGCGTTCGATCACGGATCCCTCTCAGATCCTCCTTGACCGGGTCGCGCTGGCCGGGAAGGAGCGTCCTCGGTGGCCGGGGTCGGACCGGGAGACCCTCACTGACGTCGGGAAGCGACCTGCCGTCAGCCGCATCGCGAGGACGGCGAGGGCCCCGACGTCGCGGCCGGCGCGGCCCCAGCACGATCCCGTCCGGATCCGGAACGGCCGGATCCAGCATCTCGATCTCGAGACCGACCACCGGATGGAGTCCGACCGCCTCGGCCGCGCTGACGAAGCGGACCGCCCCATAGAGCCCGGCGTGGTCGGTGACGGCGAGGCCGGTCAGGCCCAGCTCCACCGCTCGTTCGACAAGGTCATCTGCTGCGGATGCCCCGTCGAGGAACGAGAAGTTGGTGTGGCAATGGAGCTCAGCGTACGGGGTCTGAACCACGGGTCGCTCCGCTCACGGCGGCTGACTGGGGGCTGTCCATGATAGAACAAACGTTCTATGATTGACGACGAAACAAGACCCGCCAGGACGGCGTCTCACCGGCATGCAGGCACCGCTTCGCCAGATCGTCTTCCCGCTCCTGCGGGCCGGCGCGATGGTCGCGCTGGCGATGCTCCTGATCCTGGGACTCTTCCCGGCGATCCTCGCGGCCCAGGCGGGCAGCAGCTAGCGCACCACACACCGTCTCCGGCGCCTGGGGGCTCCGGACGACCCGGCGGCACGCGATCGCGATGGTCGACGTGCTGACCTGCCAGATGAGCTGGTGAGCGGCTCATCCGGCCACAGGGCCCCGTCGCATTGGGGGCGACGGGGTCCTGCCACATCCAGCCCGTGAATCGGGCGATCCGCCGCGCGGCGCTAGGATGACCCAATGACCGATCCCCACCCGCACCGCTCCCCGGCGACCCGGCTTGCCCTCCGCCAGCTCCTCGGTCTCGGTCTGGCGGCCGGCATCGCCCTCGCGGCCTGCGACACCACGATCACGCCGAGCGAGAGCGCCGGCGTCCCGATCTCCGCCACGTCCGCTGCCCCGTCCTCGGACGTCTCGAGCCCGCCCACCTCTCCCCAGACCGGCCAGACGGACACCGATTGGGGTCGCATCTGGGACGCGCTGCCGGCGGATTTCCCGGTCTATCCGGGCGCTACCCCGGCCGAGGAGGCCGAGACCGGCCCGGTGTCCGCGACCTTCGCGTTGGAGGGGACCGACCCGGAGGCGATCGTGGCATGGATGCAGGCGCAGCTGGAGTTCGCCTCGTACACCACCCAGGCGCTGAACGGGCCCCTCGAAGACGGGAGCTTCGTCCTAGAATCGATCGGTCCGACGTCGGGCTGCCGCGTCGAGGTCGCGGTGGCGCCACTCGGCGGGCTGATGACCATGACCGTGCGCTACGGGGCCGCCTGCCCGAACGCCTGAAATCTCACGACTGATCGCAACCGGGTGGTGCGCGTACGCAACGCACACGCGAGGCCAGACGTCTATGCTGGCAGCTAACCGGACCCGTGAAATCCGGTGTTCACGAGCGGTTTGGGGTGGGCATCGTGCAGTCGGCACATCCGCGTGACGTGGGGGCGCTCGCGCTCGTCGTGGGCCTCTTCCTCGTCCTCTTCGTCGTCAGCGTGATGCTCGGGGCGCCGACGCGCTGACACCAACGGTTCGGTTCTGGCTTCGGGCAGAAGGGGCAGCCGCGTTCCTCGCCGGTCTGGCGCTCTAAGGCTGGCTCGGCGGATGGTAGCTGACAGCCGTCCCGTTGCTGCTCGTACCCGATATCTCGATGCTGGGCTACGTGCGCGATCCTCGGCTGGGGGCGCTCGCGTACAACCTCGTCCACAACTGGACGATGGGGCTGGGCGTGCTGGGGCTCGGACTCGTGGCGGACGTCGCGCCGATCTCGCTGGCTGGGGGGATCCTGATCGCGCATGTGGGCATCGACCGGGCGCTGGGCTATGGCATGAAGCTGCCGACCGCGTTCACCGACACGCATCTGGGGCGGATCGGGCGCGGCCGGTAGGCAGCCCGGGGTCGCCGGCGCTCAGCCTCCGGCCGCCTCGGCCGTCTGGCATGTCGGCCGCCTCGGCCGTCTGGTGCGTCGGCCTACGGGAAGCGCGACTGCGAATCGACAACAGGCATTGAGCGGCCAGGGGGCGCTCTCCACCTGATCGGAGCGCGCCTGGGAGTCGCGGAACGAGTGCCAGAAGGCCAATCGCGAGGAGCTCGGTGTCTGACGTCGACCCACAGTCGCGCGCCGCAGCCAGGCGCGCGCCGGCGCGCTGAGGTCAGTCGTAGAGGCGCTCCAGGTGCCATGACCCATCGACCCGATCGAGGTAGACCAGCGCCAGCCAGCGATCACCGACGACCTTGAAGTAGTCCCGCGCGATCGGGCCTCGCCACCAGGCCTCCTCGACTCGCCAGCGATTGCACACCTCGACGACCTCACGCCGACCGTTCCAGCGGATCGCAACGAGCGCCCCGTCCTCTCCCAGCTCGGCCTCGATCGGTGGGTGCTCGCGCAGCAGGCGGGTCATCGCGCCACTCCCCCATCGCCCGAGACGACCGGTCGCCATGTCCAGCGGGCTTCCGGCAGCGGTGCCTCCGGATCGGTGAGGTCGACCCGCCGGACTCGATCCTCTCCGAAGGTCAGGGCGAGGCGAGCCAGCTGCCAGTCGAGCCGGGCGCCGCGGGCGGCCTGCGGCGTGAACAGCAGGAGCTGTTGGCCGGCCGCCGGAGCCGTGCCGTCCAGCTCCAGGCCCAGGCGTGCGACCGCGGCCGGCGGTGGAGTCCGCTCGAGCCGGGCGAACAGAAGCCGCTCGATGGCCTCGGCATCGGCGGTCGGCTCGGGGAAGCGCTGCTCCACGTCCAGCTCGGAGGGCGTCCCCGCCCGGGCGAAGGCGAGGTCCAGGTCGAGGTGAAGATGCGCCCTCGAGGCCGCCAGGCCGCGCGCAGTCAGCTGGTCCGTCAGGGCCGAGGCGAGCCGGTGGAGGACGAAACGGAGCGGCTCGAGGCCCTCGGTGGCGGGCTCGATCGGGAGCGCGAGCGTCAGCCGCTCCGGCGCCCGACGCGGCCGGAAAGGCTCCAGCTCCTCGCCCCGGGCACGGGCGTGGATCCGGGCCCCTTCCTCGCCAAAGCGGGCGATCAGCGCAGACCGGGCGAGCTCGGCGATGGCCCCGATCTGGTGCAGGCCGAAGCGGACGAGCCTGGCCCGGACATCCGGCTCGGGCGTCAGCAGGCTCGATGGGTGCGGGGCGAGGTAGGCGGCCTCTCCGTCGAGCGGGACGACGACGGGGGCGCCCGGTCGAGCATGGACCGCGGCGATCGTGGCCGCGAACCGGGTCCCGGCGATCCCGGCCCGAATTCCACCGGCATCCGCGGCGCCCGCACGAGCCGCGCCGCCGCCGAGCGAGCCCTCGAGCGCCGCAACCAGACGGTCGACGAGGACCGGCTCGGCGCCCCAGAGCGGCTCGAGGCCATCGACCTGGATCTCGAACAGGCCGAAGGCCGGGTCGCTCGGGTCGGTGCTGCCGGCGATCCCCGGGCTGAATGTGGCGAGCGCCTCGAACGCGGCCTCGACGCTCGCCCGATCCGCATCGGGATCCGGATCGATGAAGGTCGCTTCAGGAACGAGCCGATGAGCGCTCCCGAGCGGCATCCCCCGTCGAACGCCTAGCGCTCGGGCCTGCGGGTTGGCGTCCATGACCGAGCCCGGGTCCCACGGCCGGCCGCCCAGGATCAGCGGGCCGGCCGGGAAGGGCTCGGAGGCTCGCGCCCGAGCGAGCTCGAGGGGGAGGTGTGGCCGGTAGAGATGAAGCAGTCGCATCGCGGTGAGTCCGTTCGGGATGGATCGCGGGGGCTTGGCTAAGGTTTTGGTTGGGGAGCTGATCGACGAGGAGGTCGTCCCGGCGGAGGCAGGCGTCACGCTCACCGCCGTCCGCGTAGAGGATCCGGAGCGTCGCCCGGCGCCCCGGCGGGCCGTAGCGGTTCCGGGCGACCAGCGCCTCCGTGCGCTGGCCGACAATGTCGCGCCCGAGGCGGATCCACGAACGCCGAGCCAGCTCCAGGCGGATTCCGGTCGATTCGGCGACGGCGCCGGCCAGACCGCCGGCGAGGCCGGGCGGCTCCAGCACGATGAACAGCGTCTCCGCTCGCCGGGCCAGGGCGGCGAGACGTCCGAGCCGGTCGGCGATGGCGGCCGGCCGATCCGTGGCAGCGAGACGACCACCGGGCAGATCCAGGACGAGCAGGTCCACCGAGCGTCCGGCGAGCAACGCGCCGCCGATGGCCAGGCCCTCGTCGAGCGTCTCGGGGGTGATGACCACCAGCCATTCGAGGCGGACGCCCCGGGCGACGGCCTCGACCGGATCGAAGCTCCGGGCAAGATCGAGCCAGGCCACGATGGCACCCGTGGCCTGGGCCTCCGCGGCGAGCCGGAGGACGAGGGTGGTCCGACCGCTGGAGCCGTCACCGCGGATGGCGACGCTCGCCGAACGCGGCAGGCCGCCGGGTCCCAGGATCGCGTCGAGGGCCGCGAACCCGGTCCGGATGATCCGCTCGTTCGGGTCCGGCCTCGCCGCTGGTTCGGGCGACGCCAGGGCCAGTGCGCCCTCCGTGATCCGTGGAACTGCCGCTCCCCAACGAGCCTGGAGGCTCGCCACGGCTGCCGTTACGTCCGCGGAGGGTGCCGTCATCCATTCAAGATAGAACATCTGTTCTATCTAAGCAAGCGGCGAGCGCTCCTCCGAACGACAGCCGGGTACGACTTGTCGGCCCCCTACGCGCACGGCCTCACACTGGCGTCCCACAGGAGGTGCCGGTGCCGGCTTTGCCGAGACGCGGGCGGCTTCTCAGGGTGTTGGCCGTACCTGTCCGCCTCCCGGAGTCTGCTGCGTCCAGGCTGGCAGCAGACGGGATCGCGTCGAGCACGAGCGGCAACGAGCATGGGGTCCCGCAGTAACACCTCGAGGGGCGGTCGCGTCACACCACCGATGGCACCCAGGTCCGCTCGACGAGAGGCATAGGAGGTCTCACGTGACCCGCGAGTTCGAACGTCTCATCCGCTTGTTGCGCCTTGCCGAGATGCGGCGAGACCTGATCGCGATCATCGTGGTCCAATCCCGAGTTGGTCGCCTCACCTATGCGGCGCTCGAAGGTGCGGTGGCCCGCGGTTGAAGCGGTGACGCCAGATCAACCCATTCGGTGCCGCGGCCACGGCGATGGACGGGGGCGACCCAGCCGCTTCCCCATCCTCGGCGGCGTCAGGCCTCCGAAGCGCCTCAAGCTGCCGGTGGTCCTTGAACGCGCACCGACTGGCGGGAGACGCTGACATCCACGTCCGTTCGAGGTGCCATTTCGCGCTTGACACGGGCCGATCTCGGTCGAGACTGATGCCACGGCTCGCCAGGCGAGTTAGCCACCGGCGATACCGTCCGAGGAGGGTGGCCGCTTGCCCGATCGGCGGCCGGGGGAATCGGACGCTGTAACACCAGGCGGCGATGAACGTCCTGGGCCCGTGCCTGAGACCGCCGTCGCTGCCAACGTCGTGTTCGAGGATGTGCGATCGCGCACGGCTGATCGCCCCAACGTCGTTGACATCGTCTCCGCGGCCTACGATGCGCTCGAACGACCCCTCTACGCCTTCGCGCTCGGGATCACGCACAGCGGAACGGCCGCCGAGGACCTGGTCCAGGAGAGTTTCCTGCGGCTCGTCCGCGAGGTTCGGGCCGGCCGACCGCCCGACAATGTCCGGGCCTGGCTCTATCGGGTGTGCGCGAACCTGGCAACAAGCCGGGGTCGGCGCGCGACGATTGCGACGCGCTATTTGCCGTTCTTGGCCACGCGCGAAGTCGGCGAGACGCCCGAGGCACGCCACCTTCGCCTCGAGCTCGGGGCCGAGCTCACCGCTGCGCTGGCCGATCTGTCCCACGATGAGCGCACGGGCCTGCTGCTCTCGGCGGGTGGCTTTCACGGTCCGGAGATCGCCGACATGATCGGCCGCACCCACGGAGCGACGCGAACGATGCTGACGCGCGCCAGGCTGAAGGTCCAGGCGCGCCTCTCTGGAGAGGTCGATCGCCGTGCATGATCATCGCCAGATCCTGGCGCTCGCGGCCGCAGCGATCGACTTCGAGCTCGATCCATTGGGGCGCTCGCAACTCGAAGCCGCCCTGGAAGCCTGCCCTCTTTGCCGCCGCCAGGTTTCCGCCATGCGCGCCACCGCGACGATCCTGCGGCGGCCCTCGGACATCGGAACCCCGAGCCGCGTCCGTGATGTCGTCATCGGAGCGGCCCTTCGTGGCGGCCGCCGGACACTCGGACTGCGGTCCCTGCTGGCGGCCAGTCTCTCGCTCCTCGTCGTCCTCGGCGGGACGGCCGTCATCGTCGGCAACCGTGGGTTCGGGATTGTGCCGCCCGTGTCGCCACCGGCGTCGGCTCCAATCCAGACAGCCACGGCTCAGGCGAGCCCAAGCCCCACGGCGTCGCCGACACCCTCCGAGGCCCAGCCCTCCGACCCCGCCGAAACGGCGCCAGCCATCAGCCCGTCGCCGGGCGCCGATGGCCCGCTCGCAGTCGGCGACATCGCGGCCATGGTCACCGATGGGCGACTCGTGATCAGAACGCAGCCGGGGACGGGCGCCGACTCCGCGATCTTCAAGACGAAGCTCTTTCCGGGCCAGCGCGTCCTGACCATCGAGGGGCCCGTCGAAGCGTCCGGCTATCCCTGGTTTCGCGTCCGGCTCGGCGTCATCGAGGGTTGGGTCGCGGCCGCGAGTCAGGATGGAGTGCCATGGCTGGCTCCGGTTCGCAACGGGCTGATTGCGTTCGTGCGAGCGGCTGCCGACGGCTCGGGCGAGGCGATCTACACGATCGCTCCGGACGCGACGGGCGAGCAGTCAGTGCTCCTCGCTGACCCTGGCGTATTCGATTATTCGCAATTGACCTGGTCGCCCGACGGCCAACGACTGGCCTTTGTCGGGACGCTCGCCGACGCGGTCAATGGCTCATCCGAGATCTTCGTCGTCGACGCCGACGGATCGAACCTCGTCCAGATCACGCAGAACGAGGTCGACGACGACAGCCCGGCGTGGTCGCCGGACAGCACGCAGATCGCGTTCCGCCGAACAGAGCTAGATCCTTCTGCACCCGTCGACTCCAACGTGGTCGTGATCGGTGCAGATGGGTCGGGGGTCAAGTTGCTCGGACCGGGTGCGAACCCCGTCTGGTCGCCCGATGGTCAGCAGCTCGCCATGACCGTCTCGGGTGGGGGCTCCAGCCGCGTCTGGGTGCAGGCGGCCGACGGCGGAGACCGAAGGCAGGTCACGGATGTCTCCGTTGCATCGGCGCCGCCCTCGTGGTCCCCGGACGGGCAGCACCTTGTGTTCTCTTCATCGGGGCTGTTCCTGGTCGAGGTCGCCTCCGGATCGATCACGCCCCTGACTGCGGAGCCGGGGTCGATGCCGACCTGGTCAATCGGCGGGACGATCGCATTCTCCACGATCGGCTCGGGTTCGCCGGGCATCTTCCTGGTCGACCCCGACGGGAGCGGCCTCAGGCGGGTATCGGGCGATCTCGGGTTAACTCCTGTCCCTGAGTGGTCGCCCGATGGCCGTCGCCTGCTGCTGAGCGACGAAGGACGCGGATCGCAGGTCGGCGTTGTGGATCCAAGCAGCGGCAACCTGACGCTGTTGACGGAGGACGGCGGCACGAATCGATCGCCGGCCTGGCAGCCCCGACTGCGATGACCGCGTTCGAACAGGGCTAGGCCACGGACCCGGACCGGCCGGGGTCGGGGGTGATGCGCGGAAGTCGGGGGCTGGAGCGCACGGAGCGCCCCGATCCTGCCAAATGCTCAGGCAGTGGGCGTTAGGCTCGGGAATACTGATCGACAGTTCCAGCCTCGCCCGGCGACGAGCTCAGCCACGCGCGAAGGCGGCGCTCGGAGCCCGCGATTCGGAGGTTTCGAGCGCCTGGACCTGTCCAAGGTTCATCATGTGCGCAATTGGCAGAAACGCCAGGCAACGCCCGTCACGAGCCCGTCACGCGAGAACCCTACCCTCGCTCCCCTACCATGCACGCGATGGCCCAGCCGCACCCGCCACTCCCCGAGCGCCCGATCCTGGTCGTCGATGACGACGCCAAGATCGTCCGCCTGGTGCGGACCTACCTGGAGCGCGACGGGTTCTCGGTCGTGACCGCGAGCGACGGTCCGGCCGCGCTCGACGCGATCGAGACGCATCAACCAGCGCTCGTCGTGCTCGACCTGATGCTCCCCGAGCTGGATGGGCGGGCCGTCATCCGCGCGGTGCGCCGCGACGACGAGGCGGCCCACACGCCGATCCTCGTGCTGTCGGCACGGAGCTCGACCGTCGATCGAATCGCGGGCCTCGAAGATGGCGCCGATGACTACCTCCCCAAGCCGTTCTCGCCAGCCGAGCTGGTGCTTCGCGTCAAGTCGATCCTGCGTCGCTCCGCCGCGCCGGTCGCAGACGCGAACGCATTGGGAGACGCAGCCAGCGCCGCGCCGACCCGCCTGCCGCTGCAGCGCACCGACCTGGTTGTCGATGCCGATCGCCACGAGGTCACGCGCGCCGGCCGGATCGTTCCGTTGACCCGCGTCGAGTTCCGGCTGCTCCTGACGATCCTGGAGGCGGACGGCCGCGTCCTCAGCCGTGATCAGCTGCTCGACGCGGTCTACGGTCACGACGGTGCCGACGTGCTGGACCGGACGGTCGACGTCCACGTCGGGCGCTTGCGCGACAAGCTCGGCGACGACGCCGACCAGCCACGCTACGTGGCCACGGTCCGCGGGGTCGGCTACCGGGCGGCTCCAGCGGCAACGGCGGCAGCCACGGCCATGGCCGCAAGCACGACCTCGAACGAAGCCAGTGGCGGCGATCCACGCTCGATCGAGACGCGCTCATCGTGATCGGCCGGGGCATCGCCGTCCGGATCGCGCTGGCAGCCCTCGCCTCGGCGGCCGTCGGCCTCGTCATCCTGGCCGT
>JAUSJS010000317.1 GCA_030647575.1 Candidatus Limnocylindrales bacterium
GGGAAGTACACCTAGCCGGGCCAGCTACCGCCTCGTGGGTCGTGCAGGGGCCGCCGCCCGGTCGCTCCTCGGCCGCGGCCCGAACAGTGTCGACGACCAGAGCGCCACCACGACCACGCCGATGGCTGCGATCGCAATCACGGTCGGACCCGAGATCGCGTCGGCCAGCGGTCCGGCGATGAGGATCGGGACCAGGCTGGATGCGCTGACGATCGAGGCGAGGACCCCGAAGACACGGCCGCGGATGGCCGCCGGCATGTTCTCGAATAGCGCCGTCTGGGCCGACACGGTGGTGGCCGCGTAGGCGGCGCCGGCGCAGAAGGCGAGGACGACGACGAGCGGGACGACCGACCGTTCGGCAGCCTCACCGAGCCCGGGGGCGAGCGAGATCGCGAATGCCAGCAGCCCGAGCGCCATCAGACCTGTCTCGGCCGCCCGCCGTCGCGAGACGCCGCTACTGAACCGCCGCAGCCCGAACACGCCGGTCACGACGCCGAGCCCGAGTGGCAGGACGACGACGATGAGGTCCTTCGGGTCGAGACCGAGCGACGAGGCCAGGTTCGGCCCGAGCACCCCGAGGATCCCTACGAGCGACGCCGCCGCAGCGAGGTGCATCAACGGGCGGCTCACCTCGCGGTTGCCGCCGATGGCGCCGAATCCCTCGCGAAGCTGACGGGCCGGCTCGTGCAGTGCCCGGCCGGCGATACCGGGCTCGATCGCCAGCGGCGGCGCCGACGGCAGAAGGAGCGTGGCGAGGGTCGCCGCGGCGTAAAAGACGGTGACGACGCCGAGGACGAACGACGGTCCGGCGATCGCCACCAGCAGCGGTCCGAGGAAGGCGAAGCCCACCGCAAACGACGCCTGGAGCGTCAGGTTGAAGACGCCCATCGCCGTCTCGAGCTGGGCCTTCGGCACGATCCGCGGGATCATCGACGCCTCGGCCGGGGTCAGGATCACGGTCGTCAGACTGATCCCCAGGTTCAGGACGAGGAGCAGCGCCACGTTCGCGCCTGCCAATGCCAGCCCGAGGGTCAGCAGCGTCCGGACCGCGTTCGGCCCGATCAGCGCCCAGCGGACATCGAGCCGGTCGACGAGGACGCCGGCGACGGCCGACAGCACGATCGTCGGGATGAGGAACGACATGACCAGGGCGCTGACGGCGGTGTTCGAGCGGGTCGTGGCGAAGACGAGGATCGTCAGCGCGTACAGCGCCATGTTGCCGCCGACCTGCGTCGACGCCTGGATGAACCACAGCCGCGCGAAGGCGGGGTCGCGCAGGATCGGGACCGGCTGCTTCGCTGTCACCGCGCCTATTCTGCGAGGTCGTCCGACACAGAACGTGCTCGCCAACGTCGTTACAGTTGACGGCGGCCCGGTGTCGCCCACGACACTGCTGCAATCGCTTCGCAGAGGCAGCGGCACAAGGAGCGACATGGTCGGGAACAGCACCTCGCGGCGTCCCACTCGACGGCACGCAGCCGCCATCGCCGTCGTCCTCGTCGCGATCGGTTCGATCGCCCTGAGCGTGGGCCTCCAGGGGCAGCCGCCGCGTCCCCCGGTCTCGCCGTCGGGTCCGCCGGCCTCCTCACCCTCGGGTCCGGCGGCCGCACCCTCGGCGCCCGCGGTCTCGCAGTGGGCCCCGCTGGACCTGTCACCACTCGAGGCGGCGGCCACCCTCGAGCCCTCGGTCCGCGATGACACTGGCATTCCGCCATATGCGTCGTTCACGCTGGCGAGCCTGACCGGCGAGCCAGCCAGCGCCCTCGCCGAGCGCCTCGAGATCTCCCCGCCCACCGCATTCACCGTCGTGGCGTCGGTGGACGCTGCCACCGCGACGATCCAGCCCACGACCGCCCTCGCGGCCGGTGACACGTATCGCTTCGCCCTCCGAACCCCCGACGGGGCGACCGCCGCCTCGTGGGCCTTCCGCGTCCGCGGGCCGGTCACCGTAACGAGCACGATCCCAGGCGACGCAACCGTCGGTGTCCCGGTCAGGACCGGCATCGAGGTGACGTTCGACCAGGAGGGCGTCGCCGACATGGCCGACCACTTCTCGATTGAGCCAGCGGTCGACGGCCGCTTCGAGCGCCACGGCCGAACGCAGGTCTTCGTCCCGAGCGAGCTCGCGCCCGCGACCACCTACAACGTGACCGTCCGCAAGGGCCTCGCGCGGACCGGGACGGACCTAACCCTGCCGGCCGACGTCGTGTTCCGCTTCGAGACGGAGGGTCCCGGCGTCCAGGAGGCGCGGGTCGTCTTCGGGCGGGACGTGATCGAGTCGGGCTTGGCTGAGCCGCCCGTCATCGCCACGCGCGCAATCGTGCCCTACGTCGACAATGAGCCGGCGCCCGCGCCGGAATCGGCGAAAGTCCGTGTCTACCGACTCCCCTCGCTGGACTCGGCCAGCCGGGCGCTCGCGGACTTCCTCGCGGCGCCACGCTGGACCGAGTATTCGGACCCGCTCATCCCGACGAAAGGCCTTCCGGTCGTGGCCGCCTTCACAGCGAAACTGGAGCCGCTCACCGGCGAGCTGTTCCTCCTGCGGTTCCCCGCGCCGCTCGACGAGGGCTGGTACGTCGTGGAGATCCAGGGCACCCGCCC
>JAUSJS010000323.1 GCA_030647575.1 Candidatus Limnocylindrales bacterium
TTGATCGATCCCGAGCCCACCCACAGGTCACCCTGCCGGACGACCCACCCGCGCTCGATGAGCATCCGGATGAGCTCCTCCACGAAGAACGGGTTGCCCTCCGCCCGTTCCAGGCTGGAGGTTCGGATGCGCGCCGGCAGCGACTCGATCTCCAGCAGGTTGCCCACCAGCAGGCTGCTGTCGGACGCGTCGAGCGGATCGAGCGGCAGCTCGGCGAGCGCGTCACCGAACGTCTCGCGGGCCGCCTCCACCAGGCGCCAGCCGACCGCGCTGCGCTCGGGACGCGTCGTGAGCAGGAGCAGTACCGGCAGCTCGAGGGCGAGAGGCAGAAGCCGGCTGACGACGTCGACCGATGACGGATCCGCCCAGTGGCCGTCTTCCAGGACCACCACCGCCGGGCCATCGGCGCACAGCCGCCGAATCGTCATCTCGACCGCAGCCAGGTACTGGACGCGCAGCGCCTGCGGGCTGAGTGGCGCGAGCGTCTCGGCGACGTCCGGCGCGAGCGGCAGCGTGAGCAGATGGCCCAGGCTGGCGTACGTCTGCGCCCAAGCGTCCCCGAACAGTGTGCGCGTTCGTGCTTCGAGGGCGGCCAGTCGTTCGGTCGGGCTGGAGGCCGGCGGGAGGCTGAGGCACGCGGCGACCAGCTGGCCGATCAGGCCATACGGGACGTTTTCCCCGTACGAGGCGCAGCGGGCCTCCACCCAGCGCACGTCCGAACCGTCGCGCAACTCGCGCAGCAGGCGGCTCTTGCCGACGCCGGGCTCGCCGAGCAGCACCGCCGCGCGGCCCCGGCCCGCGCGGATGGCGGAGACCAGTCCACGCAGCTGTGCAAGCTCTTCGTCGCGTCCGACCATGGAGCTGGTCAGCCCCGCCACGCCGCGTCCGCTGCCGGGCTGGTCGTGGCGGCCGACCACCTCCCAGGCATCGATCGGTGCCGTCTTGCCCTTGACCGAGATGCCGCCCAGCGAGGTGCCGCGGAACGTGGGTGCGGCGTAGCGCCACGTCTCGCCCGTGGCGATGACCGTGCCCGGCCGCGCCGCCCCCTGCATCCGAGCCGCGACGTTGACCGTATCGCCGAGCGCGTCTACGTCGCGCGACCCGTCGCCGCCCATGCCCTCGACGATGGCAACACCGGTATTGATGCCGACGCGAATGTGCGGCCCGTCGCCGAGTTCCTTGCCGAACTCCCTCCGCAACTGTGGCCCTGCCTCCGCGACCGACCCGATCATTTCGAGGCCCGCCTGGACGGCTCGAACCGCGTCGTCCTCATGGGCTGCCGGCGCCCCGAAGATGGCCAGCAGGCCGTCACCCATCAGCTGTGCCACCGTGCCGCCGTACCGTTCGATCGGTACGGACATCAGCGCCAGCGTGGCCCGGATGGCGCCGCTCCAATCCTCGGGGTCCATGCGCTCGGCGAGGGCGGTCGAATCGACCACGTCCGCGAAGAGCACGGTCACGAGGCGTCGCTCAGCGGCCGCGGTCGGACTCTCGGTTCGGACGGGCAGTGTCATGGAGATCCCAGTATCGCCCTACAGCGTTTCGTTGCAACGGCAACCGACTGTCAACCAAGCTGTCACGGTCGGGCACCATACTCAAACGTGTGGCACTCGGGACGACTCAGACGTGCGGCTGTCCGAGCAGGCCCGGAACGGAGAGGCCGTCGTCCAATTGCTCCCACCAGATCCCGAGGCCGCTATCGATGATCGTCATGTCGGCCTGTTGCTCGGCCGTGGCGTCATGGAGCCACGCATACCACGACGTTGGGATGCTGACGTCGCGCCCGTCGGTGAGGTTCACGCGCAGACGCTCGCCGTCCACCACGGCCGCCGTCGCGCGAGGTCTTGTGTCAGGCGAGGTGATCGAAGTACTCATGCCAGCGCCTCAGCATCATGTCCCGACTGCCGATCACGATTCGTCGAATCCGTTCGATCTCGCGCGGAGTGTACCCCCCGGGGTCTCGAAGACTGACCGGCGACAGCCAGAACGTGGCGATTCTTCCGGTCGACCAAACGTGGACGTGCGGCGGCTCAAAGGTCTCCCGGTTCTCGACCCTTACTCGCTCCTGCCGGACTCGCGGTCGATCTGGGCGACGCGAGCGCCCGAGATCCCCAGGATCTCGCCGACGTCCCGCGTCGAGAGACCCATCCGTCGCAGATCCGCGGTCGCCCGGCGGGTCGCGGCTGCGACTTCGCCCCGAAGCGCTTCGACCTTCGAGCGTTGGTCGATGAGCCGATGGATCTCGTCCGAGATCTCGGTTGGGAGTCGAATGCTGTCCACGACCTCGACGCCTGCCGCCTTCAGATCATCCACCTCCAGGTACACGGCGAGAGCGCTGCGCGCGTACCGCTTGGCGGACGGCAGCGTCCGTCCGAACGTCGCGATATCAGGACCGTGGAACTGGACGATCCAGGCACGGTCGTCGTGCGTGTACGTGGCCACGTACCTCGTGGTCCCCTGATCAGCCATGCAGGAACCCCTTTCGCAGCCATTTCCTCCCGAGCGCTGGCTCTCCCTGTCGCTCGATGCCAGGCAGCGTGCCCGTCGGGATCACGTGGGGCGATCTCGACACGTTAGGCGACACCGTTTCCGGTGCTCCGGCGCACCGCCCGTGACATTGAAGCTGACGCGCCCCGAGGTAAACATCTCGCGCAACGGGGGTCGACCGGGACCCCCAAATCAGGAGGGCGGCCGTGGCCCACGAGGATGTGCGCCATGTGCGAACTGGACGGGCGGCTGGGCTGAGCCCTAGGATGCAGGTTGAGTGCGGCTTGACCGCGGCGTCAACCGGACTCCCAATGATCCAGCGCGTGTCAGAGAGCGCCACGTTCGCAAATGGATCCCATCCGCGGCCGTGGGTCGAGTTCGGACGATCTCATGTGCGCATGTCGTTCGCGCTTCGTGGCGCGCCGATATTCAGGCGGCGCCCTCGGCGACCCGACGGCGTACAGGTCGGACCCGGTCGGCGTACGGATGCGGCTCACCGTTGTTCAATCGGGCGAATCGCTCCAGGAAGGGCCCCGCAGCCATGTGCCAGCGCTGGCCGGCCGCACCGATCGCGTCGAGTGACAATGTCCGCGGCGACCGACCACCTTCGATCGCGGCGATGACGGCCGGCCAGGCATCCAAGGTCGAGACGAACCGACCGATGACCTTGGTCGACGGGATCAGGCGGACCTGGTACTCGATAGCGCCATCGAGGCAGATCTCGGTCTTATCCCCGGGCGCGCGAATTCGCGGATTAGGCACGAATTCGACCTTTGAGAAGTCGATCTCGGGGATGAAAAACTCGTCGTCAGGATCGAGTTTCGTACGCATGTCGTTCGCGCTTCGTGGCGCGCCGTGCGGTGATGATCCGCGGCCGTGGGCCGCGCTCGGACGTTATCACAAGCAGCATCTTGCCTTCGATGGAGTAGCCGACCATTGCGAAGCGCTCGTCGTCGGGGTCGCGCCAGAGGTCAGGCCACATTTGCCGATTCGGATCGAGATCCACGGTCTCTGCGTCTTCGAACGTGACACCGTGTTTCGCAACGTTTTCAAGGGCCTTCTCCGGATGCCAGGTATAGCGCGACATCGCGAAACGCTAGCCATGCGCCCTTATCTGGTACTTACCCGATGACGGCCACGATGGAACGCACCGACGCCCTGACGCCCGAGCAACGCCGGATCGTCGAGTGGGGCGACGGGCCGCTCGTCGTGATCGCGGGTGCCGGCACGGGCAAGACCCGGGTCATCGTTGAGCGCTGCCGGTGGCTCCTCGAGCACTGCGGGGGCCTGCTCCCCGAGCACCTCCTGGTCCTGACCTACAACGTGAAGGCGGCCAAGGAACTCCAGACTCGCCTGGACCAGGTGGTCGGGATCGCGGCACGCTCACGGATGACGGTCACCAACTTCCACAGCTTCTGCCAGCGGATCCTGACCGAGTCAGCGGCCGACGCCGCGCTCCCGCCGCGGCCGGACGTCCTGGATGGCGTGGCGCAGGTCCTCCTGCTCAAGGACATCGGCCCGCAGCTCCCCCTCGTCTACCACACGCGCTCGAACTGGGCGCTCGCGAACTTCGTCCAGTTCATCAACCGGGCGAAGGACGAGCTCGTCAGCCCGGACGACTTCGATGCCTACCTGGACGAGGAGCGCCGGGTCTTCGAGGCTCGAAACGGAAGCTTCGAGGCAGCGGCGGCCCGCCTGGAGACCCAGGGCAACCTATTGCCACTGCGCAAGGTCCAAGGCGCCTACGCCGGGATCCGGGCCAACGAACGCGCCGAGGACCGCGGCGAGAGCCCCGAGTACGACCCCGACGCCGCCGACAAGACCGCCGACCGCGAGGCCCGACGCACGCTCGCCGGCACCGGCCGCGCCCAGGGCCGAGGCCGCTTCGACCGACAGGACCACCCGAAGATCGACCAGCTCGCCGCCACCTACGTCACCGACGGCGCCGCTCTCGAAGTCCTCCGCCTGACCGAGCTCGCCGCCGTCTATCGAGCCTACGAGGCGGAGCTCGCGCGCCGCGGCGCACTC
>JAUSJS010000334.1 GCA_030647575.1 Candidatus Limnocylindrales bacterium
GTGGCAGTGCGCGGGGGTCATACGGCCTCGCAATCATGTGATGCACGCCCGTGGCAGTCCCGATCGCGGCCTCGTTCCCGATCCTAGCCTTCGACCCGCAGCGTCCGCTCGACGCCGTTCGGGCCGAGGTCGACGAGGTAGCCACGCAGGATCCCCATGCTCGACTCCGAGCCGGCGTTCACGCAGATCGTGTCGCCGATCCGGCGCTCGCCGCCGGACTCGTGGATGTGGCCGTGGACGCCGAGGACGGGCCGGAACGACTCGATCGCCCGGCGCACGCCGGTCGAGCCGACCGGGCCGCGGAGGACGTCGCCGGCGCTGATCGTGGGCCGCAGGTCGGGCGACAGGAGCGGCGCCGTGTCGAGGCCCGAGTCGTACGGCGGGACGTGGGTCATCATGACGGTCTTCCGCGGGTCGCGGACGCCGGCGAGAAGGCCGGAGAGTCGATCCAGGAATTCCTCCTCGGGCAGCTCGCGCGGCGTCGACCAGGGCGTCGGCGACGACCAGCCCATCGCCACGAGCTGATGCCACGGCGTCAGCTCGATGACCTGCTCGTTGACGTTCCGGCAGTATGTGGACTCGGCCAGGATCGGGTCGATCTCGAACTCGTCGTCATTGCCCGGCATGAGGTAGACCGGGATGCCCGTCCCGTCGAGGCGCTCCGCGGCGAGCGCGAGCCACTCGCGGAGCCGGTGGGCGATCCGGTCGTGGAAGTGAGCCCGCACGAGCGCCGGGTCGGCCTCCATCGCGGCCCGCTCCTCCGGCGTGACCCGGACCGCGTAGTAGCCGAGGTCGGCGATCGAGCGCTCGAGATCCGCCAGCTCCTGCTCCGTCCGCGCGACGCGGCGCTGTCCGAGGACGGTCGCGGTCCACGCCTCATCGCCGTCCTCGCCCTTGACGACGGCGATGAGCGCCTTGCCCGTCAGGTCGCCGGCGATGAGCACGGCGTCGGCCGTGTACGTGTTCGCCCGCGTCGCGTTGAGGAGCTTGCGCCAGGTGCGCTCGGACGCGTGGATGTCGGAGCAGACGTAGAGGCGGAACGGCTTGGTCATCGGCGACCGGAGTCTAGTCGGCTCGGGCGACGCCGGTCGGCCGGGCGGCGGCTGTGGCTCCGAATCCGCCACCGCCACCGGTCTCGATCGTCACGGTCGACCCCGGCGCCAGCGTGACCGTGCCCTTCGAGGGGACCCGCATCCGGCGCCCGGACGGGTCGCGCACGATGAGCCGCGTCGGCGTGCCGTCCTCGCCGCCTGCGGCGCCCCACGGCCGGAAGCGTGGGTCGGTCTGCTCGCAGTACAGGACGACGCGCTGCGGTTCGGCGAGCACCTTGTAGGTCCGGCGGATCCCCCGCCCACCACGCCAGTGCCCGTCGCCGGCGGAGTCGCGGATAAGCTCGGAGCGGACGAGTCGCCACGGGTACTCGACCTCGCATACCTCGGCCGACAGCAGGCCGACGTTCGAGAGGTGGGTGTCGACCGCGTCGAGGCCGTCGCCGCCGGGGGCGACGCGACCGTCCGGGTACCGCCGCGCCCCATGCGCACCGGAACCACCCCCGACGACGTCCTGGAGGACCGTCGGCCGGCCGGTGCGCGGCGACGGTCCCTCGGCCATGAGCGAGAAGAAGCCGACGAAGTGGCCGGCGACCGCGACCTCGGGCCACAACGCCGCCGCCGCCCGAACCATCGTGTCGGCGAGCCGCTGGATCGTGAGGTGGCGGACGCTGACCGCCGCCGGCGGCCGGGGGTTGAGCACGGAACCCTCCGGGCAGACGATCGACACCGGGCGAAGCGTGCCGTCGTTGGCCGGGATCGTCGGGTCGGTGATGGCGCGGACGAGGTAGGCGACGCTCGCGAGGGTGCTCGCCCATGGGACGTTGATGCCGCCGGCGACCTGGGACGAGGAGCCGGTGAGATCCACCGTCATGGCCTCGCCGTGCTTCGAGAGCTGGACGTGGATGCGCGTCGGCGGGCCGCCGGCCCCGTCGTCATCGAGGAAGCCCGTCGCCTCGGCCTCGCCGTCCGGCAACGCCGCGAGCGCCGCCCGCGTGCGACGCTCGGCATGGTCGATAAGCGCCTCGAACGTCGCCCGCAGCCTCGCGCCACCGTAGCGCACCCGGAGCTCGAGGAGCCGTCGCTCGCCGACGAGGCAGGCGGCGGCCTGGGCGCGCAGGTCGGCCAGCGTCGAGACGGGATCGCGGACGTTCGCAGCGATGATCTCGACGATCGGGGCGACCGGTCCGGCCGCCGTCTCGAGGCGGACCGGCGGCAGCACGAGGCCCTCGGCGAATAGCTGCGCGTGGTCGGCCCCCTCGGTGCCGGGATTCGCGCCGCCGAAGTCGACCTGGTGGGCGACGGTCCCGGTCCATGCGACCGGACGTCGCCCTCGACCGTCGAACACCGGCCGGAGCACGTTCACGTCGGGCGTGTGGGCGCCGCCGAGGTACGGGTGGTTGGCGATGAAGACGTCACCCGGAGCGAGCGTCGCGCGATGCCGTCGGAGCGTCTCGCGGACGACGAGGCCCATCGCGCCGAGTTGGGCCGGGATGAACTCGCCCTGCGCGACGAGTCTGCCGTTCGCGTCGAAGATCGCGCACGAGAAATCGAGCATCTCGCGGATGATCGGGCTGTACGCCGACCGGCGGAGCGCACCGCCCATCTCCTCGCAGGCGGACCGCAGTGCAGCCTCGAGGACGCCGAAGGTGATCGGGTCGAGCGGTCGTGGCGTCATCGGGTGACGTCCCGGATCCGCAGGTCACCCCAGCGGCCAACCTCCGCTCGCATCCCGGCGAGGACGAGCGTCGTTGCATCGAGCTGCTCGATGATGCACGGACCGTCGAGCCGATCGCCCCAGCGCAAGCCGTCGCGCCACCAGACGTCGACCGGGACGCGCGTCGCGGTCCCCGGCAGCAGCACCGAGCGGGTCCCGCGCGACGTGGCCGCAGCCGGCCGGCGATCGCGGGCGCTCGGCTCGACCGCTGCCGGTCGCGGGTGGTCGAGCCGGCCAACCCCGATCAGGCGCAGCGTCACCGCCTCCACGGGTTCGTCCGGGGCGGCGTGGCCATATCGCACGCGATGGGCCGCATGGAAGGCGGCCGCGAGGACGCGCATGGGGCGCGCGCCGAGACCCGCGAGCGGGATCGACAGCTCGTGACCCTGGCCGACGTAGCGGCAGTCGGCGCTCGCGTGGAAGGTCGACCGATCGGCGCTGATGCCGTCGGCCGCGAGCCCCGCCCGGAGCTCTCTCGCGGCGGCGCCGAACCACGCCGCCAGCGCCGGCGCCGCCGCGGGATCGAGACGGGCCATCACGGTCTGCGCCGCGTCGAGGCGCTCGTCGGCCCCGGCGAGCCCGACCGCGCAGAGCAGACCGGGCGAACGCGGGACGACGATCTCGCCGAGTCCGAGCTCGCGCATGAGCCGCGCCGCGTGGAGCGGGCCGGCGCCGCCGAACGCGACAAGCGGCAGACCGCGCGGGTCGACGCCGCGCTCGATCGAGACCTGCCGTACGGCACCCGCGAGGCGCGCCGTGGCGATCGCGAGGATCCCTTCTGCGGCCGCATCCAGAGTCAGTCCGAGCGGCTCCGCGAGCCGACGGAGCGCCGCCTCCGCCGAAGCCCGATCGAGCCGCAGCCGACCGGCGAGCGGCGTCCCCTCGTCGAGCGTCCCGACCACGAGGTGCGCGTCGGTCACGGTCGGCTGGTCCCCGCCCCGCCCGTAGGCCGCTGGGCCGGGCTCCGCTCCGGCGCTCTGCGGACCGACACGGAGCGCGCCGGCCGGATCGAGCCAGGCGATGCTGCCCCCGCCCGCCCCGGCAGTGGCGATGTCGAGCGCCGCGACCGTCAGCGGCGCGCCGTCGTGACGCTGCATCCCGGTGACCGGCGCGCGCCCGTCACGAACGAGGCAGACGTCGACCGAGGTCCCGCCCATGTCGAGCGCGAGGAGGTCCTGCAGGCCGAGGCGGGCTCCGAGCTCGATCGCGCCCGCGACACCGGCCGCCGGACCGGAAAGGATGAGGCGGTGCGGCTCACGGGTGGCGCGATCGGCCGGGACGAGTCCGCCGCCGGATTCCATGACGAGGAGCGGCGCCCGGACCCCGTGCGCGGCGATGCTCGTGCGGGCGCGTTCGAGGTAGCGCTCCATGACCGGTCGCAGGCCGGCCGCGACCGCCGTCGTGACGGTCCGGGGGTACTCCCGGACCTCGCGCGAGACCTCCGACGAGAGCGTGATCGGGACGCGCGGCATCGCGGCTCGAAGCGCCGCAGCCAGGCGCTCCTCGTGGCGTGGCTCGACGTACGAGAAGAGGAGAGCGATCGCGACGGACGCGGGCCGGCGGCGACGGACGGCGCGGACAACCCGGCCGATCTCCTCGTCCGTCAATGCCTGGACAGCGCTCCCGTCGGCGGCGATGCGTTCGCGCACGGCGATCCGGTCCGCCTCGGCCACGAGCTCGCCGGGCCGCGGCTGGAACAGGTCGTACATGTCCGGTCGTTGGCCGGTCCGGATGGTCAGCAGGTCGGTGAAGCCGTCCGTCGCGCACAGCACGACCCGCGCGAGGGAGCCCGTGAGCAGCGCGTTCGTGGCGACCGTCGTGCCGTGGACGAGTCGTTCGATCGCTTCCGGGGCGACACCGTCCGTGGCAAGTGCGGCGAGCGCGTCGAGCAGTGCCCGGGACGGGTCGTCTGGCGTCGAGACGACCTTGGCCGTGGCGAACCGGCCGTTGTCACCAACCGCGACGGCATCGGTAAACGTGCCGCCGACATCGATACCGACGGTCCAGCGGGTCGTCATCGCAGGGTGGGACGGGCCAGGCGCCCGCTCGGGGCGCCCATCCGCACGGCGGTCAACGTGACGATCGTCAGTCGGGCGGGATCTCCTGGTACATCAGGCGGGTGTCGATCCCGGCGGCCCGGTTGCGCGCCGCCTGGACGAGGTAGATGACGATGCCGGCCGCGAAGATGACGAGGGTCATCGTGATGCCGGTCCGGTTCAGATAGTCGAGCTGCGACTCCTCGGCACCGGCGCCGACGCGGTTGAGGATCGGGCTGACGCCGGCATACCAGTACAGGCCGACGGTCATCACCACCCAGACGAGGCCCATGACCGGCAGCCAGGTCCGGAACGGGGCGTCCTTCGCGAGGTCCGGCCTCGTCCAGCGCACGAGCAGGGCGTTTACGCCGGGCATGATCCAGGTCAACCCGGCGGCGAGGATGCTGAACCACAGGGTGGACACGAGGTTCAGCTTCCCGTCGACGGGCGCCAGGAAGCCGAGGCCGACCGCCCGAAGAATCGGGAAGTTCTGGAGGAGGGCGAGGAGCCCGGCGACGAAGATCGCCGCCAGGATCGCGTTCGCCGGCGCATGCAGCCGCTCGGACACGCGCCCGAACCACTCCGGGACCTGCCGGTCCAGGCTCCACGCCAGCTGAACCCGCGACAGGAAAGCGATATAGACCGGGCAGAGCAGGAACGGGAAGAGCGTCACCGCGAGCGACACGATCGTCCAGATCGGCCACAGGCCGGGCGTAGCGATGACACCCATCAGCGGCATCGAGTTCGGTTGCCCGAGCGGCAGCGCGGGGTCGGTGATGAAGCCCCAGTAGATCGCCCCCCAGGCCACCTGGCCGTCCAGCCCCAGGCGGGAGCTGATGAAGTCTGTGTAGACCGAGTTCATCAGGACCGCGATGCCGAGCGCGCCGAGCAGGGCGATGATGATGCCCCGCCGGACGTTGCCGCGGATCTCGCCTGAGATGTAGGCGCTGTATTGGAAGCCGATGTAGTTGAGCAGGACGATCCCGGCGATGAAGGCGAACACGTCCGGCGTCAGGTCGATGCCCGTCGTCTTGAAGCCGGCCGCATCGCCGGCCGCGGCGAGCTGGTCGACCGTGACCCCGCCGCTGTACTGCGGCAGATTCGCCGCGAAGCCCTCGGGGGTGATCGCGACCATGCCGACGACGAACATGAGCCCGGCACCGACGAGGCCGAGGATCGCCAGCGAGGTGATGATCCGGTGGAAGCGTCGGACCGCCTGGAATGTGATGAGCGCGATGAGCGCCAGGACGATGAGCGAGGCGATGAAGCCCGGCACGCCGGTCACGGCCCCGGTCTCGTCGGTGAACCAGGCGTTCGCGCCGTTGAAGAAGTCGCTCCCGGTACCGATGCCGACGATCCGCCCGGTGATCTGCAGGTTGCGGACCACGATCGGCACCTCGAAGGCGATGATCGCCAAGCTGGCGAACGCGAGCGTCCAGCTCTCCAACCAGCCGAGGAACGGACCGACGCGCGGCACGATCCGGCTCGTGAACACGTAGTCGCCGCCCGAGCGCGGCATGACCGAGGTCAGCGAGGCGAAGATCAAGGCCAGCAGGATGCAGAACAGGCCGACGATGATCGACGCCCAGCCGTACGTCGTGAACGCGGCGTACATGCCGATCGGCACGTACGCGAGCGAGTAGAACACCGGGTACCAGCCCAGGCCGGCACCGATGAACGCGCTCGTGTTGAAGAACAGCGCGTTCGTGACACTCACTTCGCGGACCAGGCCCGACGACTGGCGCGTGAACAGCGCCCGACCTCCGGTGGCAGCCATGCGAGGAACTCCTCCTCTCCCTCACGACCGCGACTCGGGGACAGGCGCGCGGCCGCCCTGCCGGACCGGGTGCGCCATGTCGCGCCTCGGTCGCCCCCATCAGGCAGGGGCCCCGCCAGTATACTGACGCCCGCTCGCGCGGGAACCTCGGATCGCGGGCGTCCTGGCTGGCCCGTTGACCGAGAATCGAGGACCGACCCGCGCGTGAGCGACAGGAACGGCACGCTCGAGGATCCACTGCGCGAGGCCCTCAGGCTCATCGCCCTCGCGGATGCGCGCGGCTTCAGCCTCCGGCTCATGGGCGGCCTGGCGTTCCACGTCCGTGCCCCGGAGTGGACCGCCCGGATCGCTCGCGAGCGCCGCGACATCGACCTCGCCACGATCGGACGGTCGCGCAAGGGCGTGGCCGAGCTCCTGACGGACTCGGGCTATGTCCCGGACAAGCAGTACAACGCGCTCTACGGCCACAAGCAGCTGTACTTCGTCGACCCGGCGTACGAGCGTCCGGTGGACGTGCTCGTCGACCGGCTCGAGATGTGCCACACGATCGAGTTCGCCGACCGGCTGGGGGTCGACCACCCGACGCTGCCGCTCGCCGACCTCCTGCTCTCGAAGCTGCAGGTCGTGAAGATCAACCGCAAGGACGTCCTTGACGCCCTCGTGCTCCTCGCCGAGCACCCGCTGACGGAGTCCGACCGCGATGCGATCAGTCTGCCCCGGATCGTCGCCCACACGTCGAACGACTGGGGCTGGTGGCGGACCGCGACCGGGAACCTGGCGAAGCTGCGGCTGTTCGTCGAGGTCGATCTCAAGCCCGAGGACCTCGACCTGGGGCGACCGCCGCGGTTCGATCCGGCAACCCAGATCGACGTCCTTCGTGCGGCGATCGATGACGCGCCGAAGTCGACGCGCTGGAAGCTGCGCTCGCGGGTCGGCGATCGGATGCCGTGGTACGAGGAGCCCGAGGAGGTCGGTCACGGCCGCGACTGAACGGGCCCTCGTGGCAACGGCAGCACCCGCCGTGGGAATCAGGCGCGGCTGACGACGAGGCCCCCCTGCATGACGAGGCGGGGGGCGGCGAGGCGGCGCAGGTCGGCGAGCGGGTCGCCGTCGACGAGCACGAGGTCCGCGCGCTTGCCGGGCTCGACTGAGCCAACCTCGCCGTCGAGCCCGAGGAGGCGCGCCGCCGAGCTCGTGGCGGCGCGGATGGCGGCCATCGGCGAGGCCCCGTGGTCGCGGAGCAAGACCATCTCGCGCCAGACCAGGTCGGAGGTCACGCCCACCTCGCCGGTGTCGGTACCGGTCGCGATCGGGACGCCGAGCTCGATCGCAGCCTCACATGACGCCCGATGGCGGCGCTCGATCAGGTCCTGGAGGCGGCCCGGGGTGGCGATCAGGACGTGCGCCGCCT
>JAUSJS010000341.1 GCA_030647575.1 Candidatus Limnocylindrales bacterium
GCAGCGCCGCCCGGATGCACGCTCGCACGCGCTCGAGGATTTCGTCGGCGTCGTGCTCGACCCAGCCCGGCCGCGACGTGATCTGCCGGTGCTCCAGCTGGTGACTGACGACCGGCCGGCCGGCGTGATCGAACAGGATGCAGCGGCTGCTCGTGGTGCCCTGGTCGATGGCAGCGACGAGCGAGCGCGGCGCAACGGTCATGGGCGCGATGGTACGTCGCGCCGAAGGCGGGAGAGCCGCTGATGATTCGGTTTGGCGGTCCGCAGGGTCGCCGCTAGTTCCCGACGATGACGTTCCCAGTGATTGCGTTCGTCGCGGCGCTGTAGGTGGCCGCTGTTTCCTCGTTGAACTTCGGCCCGTATATCTTCTTGAAGAGGCGGTAGCCGTACGAATTGACGGAGCTTAAGGTCCCGGTCCCGATCCCGCTCGCCTCAACAAAGCCGGTCAGCCACGGGCCGCCGGATGAACCGCCGGTCATGTTGCAGTCGATGCCGAGGGTCAGGTTGCCGTTCAACGCGTCCGTGAAGACCTGATCCGAACAGTACGTGAGGTCGTATCCGTTGTACTTGCCGGCCGCCGGATAGCCAAAGTCGAAGACCTGGGTTCCGACCGCCGGGGCCGAGAAGCTGTAGCCGAACGAACCGGCCACCGCATCGAGCTGAGTGGCGGCCGGCGACAGCCCGCCGCTGCCCACAACGGCGAACGACCAGTCGTGGAGGGTTGCCTGGGTGTTGAAACCACCGGCCGAGGCGAAGCCGTTGTGGACGACCAGCGCCGTCGCGGTCCAGCACCCATACAGCGATTCGCCGCACGTGTAGGTCGCGTTGGTGTCGAAGGCCGGGTAGAACATCCAGTTCGTGGCGAACGCCCCGTTCGTCTCGTCGTACGCGCAATGCCCGGCCGTCAGGACGATCGAATAGGTCGTTCGGTCGTCGTTGATCACCGCGCCGCTGCAGATGTAGTCGCTGCCGCCCATCGTGAACAGGACCTTGCCGGAGGTGTCGACGATCTGGCCGCCCTTCGTCCAGCTGGCGCCGGTCACGTTGTTGCCGCCGCTCGAGGGTTTGCCCGCAGTGGGTACGAACTGACCATCGGGCGTGCGCACGAAATCGCGTGGGATCGCGTTCGCGATCCGGTCTCTGGTCCAGTAGGCGAGGATCCGGGCCTGCTCCGAGTTGCCCTGGTCCTGGGCCAGGACGGGCGCGGCCGCGCTCGGCAATAGCACGCTCGCCAGCAGGACGATCGCGGTGATGGGACGTGAGCGTCGCATGAGCAGGCATCTCCTTCGGTGGATTGGCGGATGAAGACTAACCGAGTCCGGCCTGAACGGCGAGCCCCCGGCCAATGATCTGGTGTGGCGAGGCACCGCCCACGAGGCCGCCACGGCCACGGCCGACCAGGCCGAGCCGCGACGGGAACCCATCCCGAGGCTCCGGAGTCTGACCGGAAACGGACCGACCCATCCTGCGTCGGCCGACCACAGGAGGGTCGACGATGACCCGTTCGATCAGCCGAGCCGGTGCCGCCTTCGGTGCCGCCCTTCTCGTCGTCGCCCTGTCGGCGGCCCCGGCGTTCGCCTGCGGCGGCCTGATCGGCCCGAACGGCGCGGTCAACCTACTGCGGACCACGACCCTGGCGGGCTACCACGACGGCGAGGAGCACTACATCACGGCCTTCCAGTTCGCCGGCGGTGGCGGGTCGTTTGGCTCATTGACGCCACTCCCCGGGATCCCGTCGAAGGTCGAAAAGGGCGGCGATTGGACGCTGCAGCGCCTGGTCCTCGAGACGGAGCCGCAGCGGGAGGCCCTGTTCCTCGCCGCCGACGCCGTGGGCGCGGCGCGTTCCGCCGAGGAGCTGATGAAGGTTCGGATCGACGCCCTCGACATCACGGTCCTGCGCGGCGGGCCCGCCGAAGTCGGCAAATGGGCGACCGACCACGGCTTCCGCCTCCCGCCCGACTCGCCCGAGGTCCTCGACTTCTACGCCGCCCGCTCCCCGATCTTCCTGGCGGCCGTATTCGATGGCGACGCGGCGGCCGAGCGTGGCGAGGCGGTCGGCGACGGAACGCCGGTCCACATCACGATCCCGACCGACAACCCGTGGGTCCCGCTGCGCATCCTGGCGCTCGGCAAGAGCGCGGCCGAACGGGTCGAGGCCGACGTCTACCTGCTGACCGACCGCGCCCCGGCGTTGCTCCCCGCGCCGGACGGCTCGAACGGCCTGGAGCTCGGCCACAGCGCGGCGGCCACGGAGTCGCTCCTGACTGACTTGCGCTCAGACCGCGGCATGGACTGGGTCCCGTCGTCCGCCTGGCTGACCAAGGTCCGGATCGACGCTTCGGCGCCGCAGCTCGGGTTCGATCTCGCGATCGATGCGTCCGGAGCCCGTCAGCCCTCGAGGGTGATGGCCGGGCTGGATCTGCCCGGTTCGGTGGTCGCGCCGAATCCCTGGGCGAACGTGCTGCGGACGTTGGTCGCACTGACGTTCACGATCGGTGGCATCGGCGGGATCCTCTACCTGCTGATTCGCCGCCCGCCGCTGACGGCGGCCTGAGGCCTCGGGTGGCCGCAACGATGACGGCGCATCGCCGGCCGGGGCGCCTCGCCCTGGTCGGCGGCCTGGCCCTCGCGCTCGGGTTGGCCGGGATAGCGGCCGCGTGGGCGGACGCTCCGGGCAGCGGTCCGGTGACGGTGGAGATCCCGATCCGCTACTCGCACTACGAGCGGAACGAGGTGGCCATACGGGCCGGGGTGCCGGTCACGTTCGTGCTGCGCAACGGCGATCCGATCGACCACGAATGGATCGTCGGTGAGGCTGCCGTGCACGAGCGACACCGCAGCGGGACGGAGCCGGTCCACGCGTCGAGCCCCACCGAGGTGACCGTGGCGGCCGGCACCAGCGCCGTGACGACGGTCACGTTCACGAAGCCCGGGATGTACCTCTACATCTGCCACCTGCCCGGGCACGAGGCCTACGGGATGGTCGGCACGCTCCGGGTCACGGGCGGCTGAGCCTACGGGCGGATGACCGGCGGCTCGTGGAGGACCGGCGGGAGATCCAGGGTTTCGACCCAGGCCGCCAGCTCGTCCCCGGTCGCCAGCCACAGGCCGTCGATGGCGGCCGCGCGCTCGATGAGCCGTTCCGCGGCAGCGGCGCGAGCCGGCCGGCCCGAGACGCACGGGTGCATCGTCAGCGCGTAGAGGCCACCGACCTCGACGATCGCATCGAGCTCCTCGGCCCAGGCCGCGCAGACCTCCGACGGCCGGCCGATCGGTGAGCTGCTGGTGAAGCCCGGCAGGTAGTTGTAGCGGTTCCAGTCGTCGAGCGACCAGTGCACCGGGAGCTCGATCAGGGTCGGCGAGCCGGGCTCGGCGGAGGTGGCCAATCGATATGGGTGGTCGGAATCCATCAGCGCCGAGTCGTAGCGGAAGCCCTCGCGGGCGAGGAGCGCCGGCGTCCGAAAGTTCATGTCCCAGGACGGCGCTCGGTAGCCGGTCGGGCGGAGGCCGAGCACCTCGTCCAAGGCGGCGAGGCCGCGCCTGAGGTAGCCGATCTCTGTTTCCTCATCGACGCCGCGAACCGATTCGTGCAGGTAGCCGTGGTGCCCGATCTCGTGGCCGGCATCCCGGACGCTTCGAACGACGTCCGGCCAGGTCTCGGCCACCCAGCCCGGCACGAAGAAGGTCGTTCGGAGGCGAAGCCGGTCCAGCATCCGCAGGATGCGCGGCACGGCCACCTTCGGGCCGTAGCGCTGGTGCCCGATCACGTCGAGGTGGCGGCCGGTCTCCGGATGGTCGCCGAGCATGACCGCCTCGGCGTCCACATCGAAGCTGAACAGCGCGGCGGCGCGGACGCCATCGGGCCAGCGAAATCCGGGTGGAAGCGGGTGGCGAGTGTCGTCGTGTGGCATGAGCGAAGGGTAGCCGCTCGATCGGCGTTCGTGGCAGCGCCGCCCCAACGTCCCGGCCCGTGACGCGCGGGGCGGCGCCCGAGCGTCACGGACCGCTATCCTCGCTGGGATGCGCCCACTCCCCTCACCCTTTGACGACATCGCCGCCGGTCGTCCCGCCAACATCGCGCTGGCCGGGCCGGCGCTCCTCGGCAGCCGGCTCCTGACCAAGGACCTCGCCTTTCCGAAGTCGGAGCGTGAGGTATTCCGGCTGCGCGGGCTGCTCCCCGACCGCGTCCTCACGATCGAGGAGCAAGAGGAGCTCGAGCTCGAGCACCTGCGCCGCAAGAGCGACGCGCTCGAGGCCTACATCGGACTCGCGGCGCTCCAGGATCGCAACGCGACCCTCTTCTATCGGCTGCTCGCGGACCACCTCGCCGAGTTCCTGCCGATCGTCTACACGCCGACGGTCGGGCGAGCCTGCATGGAGTTCAGCCACATCATCCGGCGGACGCGCGGCGTCTGGATCACCCCGGCCGACCGCGACCGCATCCCCGAACTGCTCCGCCAGGGTCCGTACGACGACGTCCGGCTGATCGTCGTCACCGACAACGAGCGGATCCTGGGGCTCGGCGACCAGGGCGCGGGCGGCATGGCGATCCCGATCGGGAAGCTGGCCCTCTATACCGCGGCCTGCGGGATCCACCCGGCGCTTACCCTGCCGGTTTCGCTCGATGTCGGGACCGACAACCCGACCTTGCTTGGCGACCCGCTCTACCTGGGGTATCGAGCCCCACGCCTGCGCGGCCCGGAGTACGACGCGTTGGTCGAGGCGTTCGTGGCCGCGGTCGCCGAGGTCTGGCCGGGCTGCGTCATCCAGTGGGAGGACTTCAAGCAGGGAAACGCTCTGCGCATCCTCGATCGCTATCAGGCGCGCGTGCCGTCGTTCAACGACGATGTCCAGGGAACGGCCGCGGTGGTGGTCGCGGGGATCCTCACCGCCCTCCGGGCGCTGGGAACGACGCTCGCGGAGATCCGGGTCGCGCTGGCCGGGGCCGGCGCCGCGGGCATCGGGATCGCCCGGCTGATCCAGCTCTCGATGCTCGAGTCGGGCATGGACGAGGCGAGCGTGCGGCGGTCGATCGTGCTCGTCGACTCGCACGGTCTCGTCCACGATGGCCGGGCGGACCTGGACGCGACGAAACGGGCGCTCGCGTTACCGGCCGCGATTGCCACCGAGTACGGGTTCGCTGTCGATGGTGGCGGGCCCGGCCCAGGGCTCGTCGAGACGATCGAGCGGGTCCGGCCGACCGTTCTGGTCGGCACGACCGCCGTGGGCGGCACCTTCGACGAGCGGGTGATTCGGGCGATGGCGGCTGCGACGGGCCGCCCGATGGTGCTGCCGCTCTCCAATCCGACCTCGAAGGCCGAGGCCACGCCGGTCGACATCATGCGCTGGACCGAGGGTCGGGCTCTCGTCGCCACCGGTTCGCCATTCGACGCCGTCGAGGTCGACGGCCGGAGGCACGAGGTCGGCCAGGCCAACAACGTGTTCATCTTCCCGGGTCTCGGTCTTGGGGCGATCGCCGCGGAGGCGAGCGCGATCACGCCGCGCATGTTCCTGCTCGCCGCGCGGTCGCTGTCGGGCGCGGTCACCAGCTCACGCCTGGCATCGGGCGCGCTCTACCCCCCGGTCAGCGAGCTGCGCGCCGTGTCGCGGTCGATCGCGATCGAGGTCGCCAGGGAGGCGGTCGCGGCGGGAGTGGCCGGCATCGATCCCGCGACCGACATCGATACCCTGGTGGACGGCGCGATGTGGTGGCCCGAATACGTCCCGTATCTGCCGGCCCGGCCGGCCGAACGGCGGCGCGACAGCGAGACATGACCGCCATCCGGGCGGCCGTACTGCGGGCTGCCGGGGAGCCCGCGGCGGTCGAGCGCCTGACCCTGGCCGAGCCACGCGCCGGTGAGGTCCGGGTCCGCATCCTGGCCTCGGGGGTCTGCCACTCGGACCTGCACGTTCGCGACGGCGACTGGCCGCGCCCGACTCCGCTCGCGATGGGCCACGAGGGCGCGGGCGTCGTCGAGGCCGTCGGACCGGGGGTGAGATCGCTCTCGGTCGGTCAGCCGGTCGCGCTCTCGTGGCTCGTTCCGTGCGGCGTCTGCCGGTCGTGCCGGACCGGCCGGGTGTGGGCGTGTCTCGATTCGCCGTCGTTCCGCCACCGGATGCCGGATGGGGCGACCGTGCTCAGTGCCGCCGACGGCGCACAGGTCCTGTCCTACTGCGGGATCGGCACGATGGCCGAGGCGACCGTCGTCCCCGAAGCCGCCGCGATCGCCCTGCCGGACGGCCTGGATCCGTCCGTGGCGGCGCTCATCGGCTGCTGCGTGTCGACCGGGGTGGGCGCGGTCCTGAAGACCGCATCGGTTCCGGCCGGGGCGAGCGTGGCGGTGATCGGGCTCGGTGGCGTCGGGCTGTCGTGCGTGATCGGCGCGGCCATCGCGGGTGCCTCGCGGATCGTGGCGCTCGATCGCGTGCCGGCCAAGCTGGACGCGGCCCGGGCGGTCGGGGCCACGGACGGCCTGATCTCGACGGAGGATCGAGCGGCCACCGTCGAAGCGCTGCGCGATCTGACCGATGGCGGGCCCGACTTCGTGTTCGAGGCGATCGGCCGCGTCTCCACCGTCGAGCTTGCCATCGAGTGCCTGCCGCTCGGCGGGACGGCCATCGTGGTAGGGCTCACGCCGTTCGAGGCACGGGCGTCGTTCGGGGTCTACCCGCTGGTCGACGGCAGCCGGCGGATCCTCGGCTCGAACTATGGCTTCGCCGACCCGGCGATCGATTTCCCGCGCTACGCGGCCATGCACCTGGCCGGCCGGCTCCCCGCCGAGCGCCTGATCGACCGGCGGATCGGGCTCGACGACCTCGAGGGCGCGTTCGATCGCCTGCGCGCCGGACAGGGGCTGCGCCAGGTCCTGGTGTTCGACTAGGTGTAGGGCCGTCGACCTGGGGCACATCGATCGCCTCGGTCGTCTCAGCCGCGCCGACCCGGTCGCGAAGTGGCGGACCATTCATGCCCGGACTGGTATGGCCTCTCGAAGGTCCGATTCGGCATCTTGGAGGGCCAGGCGCGGGGTGGCCAAGCACGATGTCGATTCGTCGCAACCGGAAACCCGGGCCGTTCCCGCCGTTGCAGTCCGTGGATGCATGCAATGCCGCTTCGGTCGATTGGGTCGAGTCGGCCGCCAGTGGGGTCCGTTGCCCGCGCCGGGACTACCCGTCGGGCTGATCCCCGGAGTCCGAGGCGCCCGATGCGCGCGCGGCACGCGGCGCCGCCAGCCTATCCTCGAGCCGCGTAGAGGCCCGCGAACCCGCCCCCGACAGGCCGCAGGCGCTCTTGACGCGGCCGAACGCGGAGCGGCACACTCCCCCGGATCGGCGGTGCGGCCGGTCAACGATCGTGCGTTCCATCGCCGATCTTCGTCGAGCACCGTCAGGAGCGAATGAGTCTGTTCGTTCGCGACGTCCGAGTCCACCCCACGGCGGGTCGACGGCCCGCGCCCGTCGACGTCCAGATCGCTGACGGCCGAATCGCGTCGATCCGTCCGGCCGGCGTGATGCGGCCGAGCGGCGGCGACGACGTCCTCGAGGGCGGCGGACGGCTGCTCTCCCCACCGCTCGTCGATCCACACGTCCACATGGACGCGGTCCTGACCGTGGGCCAGCCTCGCTACAACGAGTCGGGCACACTAATCGAGGGAATCCAGACGTGGGCCGAACGCAAGCCGTCGCTGACCCACGACGATGTCAAACGGCGCGCCCGCCAGGCGATCCTCTGGGAGGTGGCCCAGGGCACCGGGCTGATCCGATCGCACGTCGATGTCTGCGACCCGGGCCTGGTCGCACTCCGGGCGCTCCTGGAGCTGCGCGACGAGATGCGCGATGTCGTCGACCTCCGCCT
>JAUSJS010000347.1 GCA_030647575.1 Candidatus Limnocylindrales bacterium
CGGCGCTTGGATCTCAGGCGTCGGCCCGACTGGCGGACTCTCCTCGGGCTCGCTGACAGGCTCAGGGCTCAGGCGACTCCCGAGCAGGCTGCCACCGACCCACGAGGCGAAGACACTGGCATGGTCCGTCGTCAGCGCCCGGGCCTGCAGGTCACCGACATGCCAGACGTAGATGTCCGGACCGACCGAGCCGTCGGCCGGGCGCGCACTGAAGGCGAACCACGCTCCGTCCGGTGAGTACGCCGCGGATCGGCCGACGACGGTCACGTCGGTGATGATCGCCACGGCAGTTGTCGAAGTTGGCTCCGGGCTGGGCAGCCCGGACGCGGTCGGCGCGCTGGAGGCGAGGCTGGTCGAAGCGACGTCCGAAGGCCCAACGGTCGGCAGGTCGGTCGGGGAAACGGAGGCTTGCGGAGCGCTCGGTGTCGCACTCGGCGACGAGGTTGGCGAGTCGGCCGATCCCGTCGAAGCCTCCGGACTTGCGCCGGCCGTGGCCTCGGGCGTCGGATCGGGCGTGGGCAGGGCAACAACGAGGACCGCATCCGCGCCGTTCGCGTCGGTGCCGACGACCACGGCCTGGTCGTCGACCGGCGACTGGAAGACGAACTTGGGCGTCGCGGTCAGGGTGACCCGCTTGGCGTGGCCATCCTCGAACGGCGCGCAATCGGGCTGTCGATCGTGTGGGCAGACGACATCGATGTCGGCGACGTTGTAGGCAAAGGCCCCGTCCTCGCTGGCCCCGAGCCAATGGACCTTGCCGGCCCCCACGGCAAGGGCGGTCGGTTGCGGCGCGATCTCCTGGCTGGCCAGGGCAACCGAGGCGCTCGGACCGGCGGCATCGTTACGCCCGACCCGTCCGAGGAAGCCGCCGGAGATGGCGGTGGCCACGACCACAACGGCGACCACGGCCAGGCCCGAAAGGGCGCCCAGCGCCGGCAACGAGGTCGTGCGCCGTGGCCGCATGCGCCGCCCGGCGGGCTGTCGGGCGCTGGATTCACGCTCGATGCCGGCGGCCGTTCTGGCCCACAGGTCGCGCGGCGGCTCCGGGTTGACGTCACGCAGCAGGCGGAGGGCCAAACGGTCGGTGGCGTACGCTTCGGCGATCGTGCCACATGGCTCGCAGTCGGCGAGGTGAGCTTCCAGCCAGGTTTCCTCGCGGGCAGGCAGCGGCGCCTCGAGGCGCTCGGCGGCGCGCACCCGGGCGCGTTCGTGGGGCGTGGACCAATGATCGGGGCGACGACCGACCCGCCTGAACCGTCCGATGCGACCGCGCGGGCTCATCGGGTCTCCTCGGAGGGTGTCGCGGCGGCAGCCTCGGCGGCGCGCTCGGTGGCTAGCGCCTGGCGGAGGCTCTCTCGTGCGCGGGTCAGCAACGCTCGCGCGGCGACGTGACTGACGCCGAGCGCGGCGGCGAGCTCGAGTCCGGTGAGATCGTGCAGTTCCGCCAGGAGCAGGGCCGCACGCTGGCGTTCGGGGATGTGCGCCAGCGCGCGCTGCATACCGCCCGACAGATGCGCATCCATCACCAGGCGCTCGGCCGAGGGCGCGGATCCGGGCGACTCGCCGGTCCACGGCAGGAAGCGGATGATCTTGCGCCGCCGTATTTCGTCGAGCGCGACGCGGTGTGCGATCTGATAGAGCCAGGCCCGTGCGTTCTCGGGCTTCTCCAGCGTCTCGTAGTTGCGATAGGCCTTGATGAAGGAGTCCTGGGTCAGGTCGGCGGCGAGCTCGGGATCACGGAGCATCCGGAGGAGGTACGCATAGATCTCGGTATGGTGCCTGGCGAAGAGGGCCTCGACGAAGATGGCAGCCTCGTCGCGATCCCAGACGCCGCTCATGGCGACACCTCGCGGACGGATCCGGATGGAGCGGCCGAGGGTTTCGCGAAGGTCAGCGAAGGGGATATCGGCGACCACAGGCACTCCGAGCGGATGGATTCACCGAGCGCGGTCGCGGGGGGACGGCGCGCGCTCGTCGGCCCAATGACGGCGGGACTCGTCGGCGTGTGACGCCCGACGATCGCGGGCCGGCAGCAGCTCAACCCGTGCCACCGCCGGTCATGTCGGCGCGGCCCAGGAGCTCTTCGACGGCATCTTCGGGGGAAACGGGGTTGACCGGCAGGCCCGTTCCCAGCTCGAGCCCGGCGATCTCGCGCAGGCGCGGATGGATCTCCCAATGCCAGTGGTAGGTCGCGTCGACCTGCTCGCGCAGCGGTGCGCTGTGGAGGACGAGGTTGTACGGCGGCCCGTCGAGGCTGGATGCGAGCCGGGAGAGGACCTGGCGGAGTGCTTCGGCGGTGGCCGCGATGTCGGGCCTGGTCGCCCGGCCGAAGTCGGCCTCGTGGGCCCGGGGCACGATCCAGACCTCGAACGCCGAACGCGAGGCGTACGGCGCGAAGGCCACACTCGAAGCGTCCTCCCAGACCAACCGGTCGGGTTGTCGCGTTTCGTCACGGACGAGCCGGCAGAACGGGCACTCCCCTTCACGGATCACGAAGCGGGCCGCGCCGCCCATCTCTTCCGCGACGCGATGCGGGATCTGGGGCAGGTCGTACAGGTCGAGGCAGAGGTGATTGGTGCGCGCCCCGGCCTGGGCGCCCCAGTTCTGGACGACCTGCAGGTAGTCCGTCTGGCCGGAGGTCCGCGCGGCAGCCAGGGCGTCGCGCGCCTCGGTGAGGAGCGCTTCGATCAGCTCATTGCCGACGGCGTGCAGCGCTCGATGTTCCTTCGGCGGCGCGAGGATCGTCTGCCAGCTTCCGGTGGCACGGGCTTCGGCCAGCGCCACCTGGGCGATTCCGCGATCGAGCTCGCGTGCGTCGTCGCCGGTGCCGACGACGTGGAAGGCGAAGTTCTTGAGCATCCGAACCCGAACACCGGCGCCGTCGGGGGTCGAGCAGTTGGCGCAGCCAGCTACGCGATCGTCGACCGGCTCCGCGGCGCGCGCGAAACGCTCGCGATCGAAGGCCCGATCGACTACGGTGGCGACCCACCAGCCGGTGATCGGGTCCTTGCGCAGCTCGAACAGGCCGGCGGCCATCCCGGTCAGATGCCCTCGAGTCGTGCGCCGAAGGCGTCCGCAAAGGCGCGCGCGAATATGGCGGCAGCCCGCTGGACCGACTCGCTGCTCGGGGCGGCGCAGACCTCGCCTCGCTCGGCGGCGATCGAGGTGGAGACGACGCCGGGCATACCGCACGGATCGATCAGCGCGAAGTCGGCCAGGTCGACGGTCACGTTGAGCGCGATGCCGTGGTACGTCACGCCGCGCTCGATGCGCAGGCCGAGAGCGCCGATCTTGCGCGGCGCCGGGCCATCCGCGTCGCACCAGGAACCGGGGTGGCCAGCGCGTCGTTCGGCGGCGACGCGGTGTGCAGCACAGGTCGCCACCAGGGCGGCCTCCAGGGCACGGACGAACGGTCGGATCATCAGGCCGCGACGCGCGAGGGCGACGATCGGATACGCCACCAGCTGCCCCGGGCCGTGGTACGTCACCTCACCGCCACGCTCGACCTGGATCACCTCGATGCCGCGGGCACGCAGCTCATCGGCTGACGCCAGGATGTGAGCCGGATCGGAGTTTCGGCCGAGGGTCAGGACGGCCGGGTGCTCGAGGAGGAGCAGCTGGTCGGCGATCCTGGCTTCGGATCGCTGGTCGACGAGGCGCTTCTGGAGAGCGTGGGCCTCGCGGTAGTCGATCCGACCGAGCCACCTGGCTTCGATGGGTCGCTGTTCGAGCACCGGCCCATCCCGCTCGGGGGCCACGACGTTGACTGCCACCCCGGCACGATAGCAGGACAGGCATTTGGCGCCC
>JAUSJS010000353.1 GCA_030647575.1 Candidatus Limnocylindrales bacterium
GCACGGCCTCCTGGCCGGCACCGATTCGGTGGTGCTGCTGGCCTTCTACCTGGTCACCGGCGGCGTCGTACTCGCCACCGGCGCCTACCGCTACTGGGTCTCGCGGGCCGCTCGGCCCACCTTTGCCGCCTCGCTCCAGGAGGGCTCCCGTCGATGAACGCGCCTGTCCGTCTCCGCCGTCCGCTCGTTGTGCTCGGCGTCCTTCTCTCGCTCCTCGCCGGAGTGGCGACCATCCGCGCCGCAGCGGTGTGGACCGCCGCCGGCTCACCGCTTGTCGCCAAGCCTCCCTCGGTCGAGAGCCTCCAGGCGGCCCTGGCCACGGAACAGAGTCGCTCGGCGGCCCTCCTGGCGCAGCTCGGCGAGCTCACGGCTGGTTCGACCGAGCTGACGGCCGCGCTCGACGTCGCCCGGAATCGGATCGCCACCGACGCCGCCCAGGCCGACGAGCTGCAGGCCAGCCTCAAGACCGCCAAGGGCAAGCTGGCTGTGCTCGACCAGTCGATCCGCCAGGCTCAGGCCGTGGGCGGCCGTGCGGCTTCCGCCTCGGTCGGAGCGCCCGCGGCGATAACGGCCCAGGCGCACGATGAGGACCACGAGGGCGGCGACGATGACTGACCCTCGGCGGCCGCACCACGTCGGCGTCTTCCTTGGCCTGTCGGCAGGCGCCTATGCGCTGAGCCTCGCCGCCGTCACGGCGCTCCAGGCGCAGTCGGAGGCGGTGGTGGTGGCCGACCGAAGCCCGACCGAAGCCCGACCGGGGAGGCGATCGCCAGTCTGGCCGCCCGGAACGATTCGCTGGAGGTGGACGCTCGCCAGGCCGGCCTGGCGTACGAGCGGGCGGAGGGCGGCTACGATCGGGTGAGTCGGACGCTGGCCGCGGCGAGGCTCAGCTTGCCGGGCTGACCGAAGTCGTCGTAACCGTCGATGGGGCAGCCCGTTCCCTGCCCGACCACGTCGCTCTGCCGCGGGTCGGCCGCCAGGTCACCGCGGTCAGACCGACGGCGGTCCACGCGACCACCGCCGCCTCGGGCGGATGACCGCCGGCCTGCCCGCGCCGACGGCGGCGCGGGCAGCCGATCGCCAGTTGCTCAGATTCGCCGCGCGGGCGATGGGCTCGCCACTCCGCCTTGCGATCGTCGTGCCCGGCCGACAGCCGTGGGAGGTGGTCGACGTGGCGGGCGCCTGGGCTGCCGTCCGCGATGAATTCGAGGCCTCCGAAGAGGCGATGTCGCGCTTCCGCGACGCGAGCGAGATCACCCTCCTCAACCGGCGGGCCGGGAGCGACGAACCAACGGCAGTGTCGCGGCGGCTGTCGAGGGCGCTCCAGGCCTGCGACCGCGCTCAGCGGCTGACAGGGGGTCGGTTCGATCCGCGGGTGCTGGCGGACCTCGAGCGACTGGGTGACCACGGGGCACGGATCGGCCAGGAGGGCCCGGTCGAGGCCGATCGCTCGTCACCCGGGGGCCGGATCGTCGAGCGCGACGCAGGCGGACAGGTTCGGCTGCCCGCGCCGGTCGACCTCGGCGGTATCGGGAAGGGTCTCGCCCTCCGCTGGGCGGCGACGACACTCAGGCGGCGCGGGTTCGAGGCATTCCTGGTCGAGGCCGGCGGGGACCTCGTGGCGAGCGGCGCGCCGCCGGAGGGCGGACCGTGGCGGATCGGCATCGAGGACCCCGCCGGCGAGGCGGAGCCGCTGGCCGCCATCGCCTCAAGGGACGAGGCAGTGGCGACGTCGTCGGTCCGCCGTCGGCACTGGAGTGCCGGCGATCGGACGGTCCACCACCTGGTCGACCCTCGAACCGGCGAACCGGGTGGGGCCGGCCTGCTCGCGGTGACGGTCGCGGGGCTGGATCCGGCCTGGTCCGAGGTCTGGAGCAAGACACTTTTCCTCGAGGGACAGGCGGGCATCGCCGGACTCGCCCGTCGACGAGGTCTGGCGGCCTGGTGGGTCGCTGACGACGGGTCGCTCGAGATGACCGCCGCCGGGCGGCTCCGGACGATCTGGACTGCGGACGAGGGTCGCGGACCGGACCAACGGGGGCGCCGGAGATCGGCCGGAGATCGCGTCGCCGACTTCCCGGTAGCCGTACCAATGGGTGACTAACAGCACCGGTGCGAGCCGCTACGGTCAGTTCGACTCGCGACAGTTCGCGATCTCGCCCCAACGCCAGGGAGCTGATGCCCCAGCACTCACGACTCTCGACCCAGCGACGCGGGCTGATCGCGGCCGTCGTCTGCACCGCGCTCCTGGGCTCCATTGGAATCGAGTTCCTCGGCGTGGTGATGCGCGACGCACAGGATGTCCGGCTGCAGCTTGTCGGAATTCACGCCCTCGTCCACCAACACAGCACCCTTGAATGGCAGGCGGTCGCGACCAAGGGGGGGACGAGGACCTGTGGGCCAAGATCGCGGCGAACGACACGGCGCTCGGCTCGGCTTCCACGCCGCTCGAGGCGAGGGTTGATGACCCGGAACTCGCGTCGTTTGTCGGCCTCGTCGGCCGATATCGTGCCGCCGTCGGTCTCATGGCCGACCTCTTCCGCCAGGGCGATGTCGAGCGCGCGGCGGCGGTCGATGACGAGCTGGTCGACGCGCTGTTCAGCGCGATCCACGTCGAGGCGACCCGCCTCGCCGCGACATACGGAGCCCGGTCAGACGCGATTTCACTCGCGTCGCGGGCGGGCACGATCGGCCTGCTTGTCGCTGCCGCTCTTGTCGTGACGGCGTTTGCCCGTCGCGCAACGCGCCGCGAGACCGAGTGGCGGGTCGGGGCCAAATTCCGGTCACTCGTCCAGAACTCATCGGACCTGGTCACGATCCTCGGGCGCGACGGCTCGATCACGTACGTCGGTCCGTCCATCGAGCGCTTGCTCGGTCACTCCAGCGCTGATGCAGCCGGGCGTGCGTACGCATCCCTCGTTCACCCGGACGACCACGAGCGCTTCGAGCACCTCATCGACGCAGCTCGACGGGAGAGCGGGCCGATCGGCGCCCCCGAGGTCGTTCGGATGGCTCATGCAGACGGGTCCTGGCGACGGTTCGAGACCGTCGCTCAAAACCTCGAGCACGATCCCGACGTCGCCGGTCTGGTCCTGACCGGCCATGACACCACCCAGCGACATATCCTCGCCGAACGACTGCGCTATCAGGCGACGCACGACGAGCTGACCGGCCTCGCGAACCGCAAGACCTTCCTCGATCGCGTCGATACCGGACTGGCCCAATCAGGCTCGTCAGCCGTGCTGTTCGTCGATCTCGACGACTTCAAGGGGATCAACGACAACCTCGGGCACGTCGCTGCCGACCGCATGCTGGCGATCGTCGCACGGCGGGTCAGGAATGCCATCCGGCCGGCGGACCTCGCGGCCCGGCTCGGCGGCGACGAGTTTGCGATCCTGCTCTCCGAGGTCGATCCCAGGACCGGCCCGGGCGCCGCCGCGGATCGCCTGCTCGAGGCCATCAACGCCCCGATCGACATCGATGGTGCCGCGTTCCGCCTGTCGGCCAGCATCGGCATCGCCCTTGGGCGCTCGGGGGGGCACTCTGCCGATCTTGTGAGCGAGGCCGATCTGGCGATGTACGCCGCCAAACGAGCCGGCAAAGGCCGCTACGCGGTGTTCGAGCCATCCCTGCTGGCTGCTTCGCGGGAGCGGCTCGACCTGCACCGCGAGCTCGTCGGCGCCGCCGGCCGCGGCGAGCTGGTTCTCCACTACCAGCCGATCGTCGCCCTGCCGGACGGGGCGATCGAGAGCGTCGAAGCCCTCGTCCGGTGGGTTCATCCCACGCGGGGACTCGTGCCACCTGCCGCGTTCATTCCACTCGCCGAGGAGACGGGCTTGATCTCCGAGATCGGCGAGTGGGTCCTTCGCGAGGCGACAGCGACGGCCAGCGCCTGGCGGCAGACGCGGGCCGGACGCGGGCTGAGCATCAGCGTGAACGTCTCCGCCCCGCAGCTCGTGGATGCCGCGTTCGCCGATCGCGTGGCGGCGATTCTCCAGCAGGTAGACTTCCCCGCCGGGTCTCTGATGCTGGAGCTTACTGAAAGCGTCTTCGCCGACCCGTCGGCTGCCCTCACGGCCAACCTCGAGGCGCTCCGCGCACTCGGCGTCAAGATCGCCATCGACGACTTCGGGACGGGCTACTCGTCGCTCGCCTACCTGTCGCGATTGCCGATCGACATCCTCAAGATCGACCGCAGCTTCGTTTCGGGACCGGATGGGCTGACGACCGACCCCGCCCTGGTCGCGGCGATCATCCAGATGGCGGTCGCTCTTGGACTCAGGACGGTCGCGGAGGGCGTCGAGAGCGAGGAGCAGCGCGATCTGCTCTTCCGGCTTGGTTGCCAGATGGCCCAGGGGTACGTCCTCTCGCGCCCCGTTCCCGCCGAGGCGTTCGGCGCGCTGCTCGAGCGCGGACGCCTTGGTCCAATGGTGGCGCGGTCGGTGTATCTCGCGCCAGTGGAGACCCTGGCCTCCTGACGCCCGGAGACGAACCCTGGTCGCCGGAGCACGTAACTACCTCACTCAGCCGGAGATTTCCGCCCGTTCCGTGAACAATGCGGCAACGACGAGCGCTCCAATCAGCCAGGCGATCACGAGCAGAATCGCGGTATTCGGTTCAAGCGCCTGGGCCGCGCCGCCTCCGCCGCCAAAGCTGCCGCCGTCACTGACCGCCACCACGTCACCGGCGACATGGAAGGGCAGGTATTTGACGATCCCGGGCAGGAACAAGGTCGAGAATTGCTCGGCGAAATAGACGCCGATGCCGGTGGCGATCCCGGCCAATTGACTGCGAGCCAGCGTGGCGATCGCGAAGCCGAGCGCAGCCTGCTCGACGATCGCAAGCCAGCCTCGGACCAGGAGTTCGGGCAGCGTCGCGAGCGTCGCAGCGTGGTTCAACCCGGCCGTCGAGATGCCCCCGATGGTGTCTCCGACGACCATCAGCACGATACCCAGCGCGTAGGCGGCAACGAGTCCGACGCCCAGCATCAGCGCCATCGCGGCGAACGAGACGAGCTGATACCGGCTGCGGCTCTCTCCGCGCGCGACGGCAGACTTGAGCGTGCCCCAGGTCCACTCGGAGCCGGCGATCGCGGCACCGTAAATGACTGCGAACAGCCCGCCCAGGCCGAGGATGAACGAGAGCACGAACGCGTACGCGGCAGGGAAGGTGATGAACAGGAGCGCCACCTCGCCCCCTTCCTGGGTGGCAGTTTGCCGAGCGGTCGCCCCGATGCTGATGAGGATCAGGGCGAGCAGCAGGACGACCAGGATGAACGTGATGTACGTCGCGGGCCGCCGGATGAGCTTGCGCAGTCCAGCGACGAACAGCCTCACGTCCCGCCTCCCTGGTCCTTCGCCGTCGTCGGACCGGGCGGGTCGGGTCGGGTCGCGCCGGCCAGCCCAAAGAAGGTCCCTTCGCCGCCCGGCTCCTGCGCACCACCGGTCAACGACAGGAAGAGCGACTCCAGGTCGCTGCCGGTCTCCAGCCCAGAGGCGAAGATACCGGCCGTCGCTAGCGCCC
>JAUSJS010000356.1 GCA_030647575.1 Candidatus Limnocylindrales bacterium
TGGCGCGGTCGCCAAGGTCAACCTCGTGCTCGCCAAGCTCCCGAAATTCACGGCGGCCGCCGGCGACGACAGCCTCGTTCGCGGCCGAATCGTCATCGCGCCCGGGATCGATCCGCTCGAGCGCGCCCACGATGCGGGCAAGTACGGCCGGCCGTCCGAGAGCCCGGTGATGGAGGCGACGATCCCTTCGCTCGCCGATCCGTCGCTGGTCGATGGCGCGCCGCCGGGGACGCAGGTGATGAGCGTCCTCGCCCAGTACGCGCCGTACGCCCTCCGCGACGGCAGCTGGGATGAGCGGCGGGAGCCATTCGGGGACCTGGTCGTCAAGACCCTCGACGAGTACGCGCCCGGCCTCGCGGCGTCGGTGATCGCGCGGCAGATCCTGACGCCCCTTGATCTCGAGCGCGACTACGGCCTGACCGGTGGCCATCCGATGCACGGCGAGCACGGCCTCGACCAGTTCTTCCTGTGGCGTCCGCTGCTCGGTCACGCCCGCTATCGGCTGGGCCTCGACGGTCTATATCTGGCCGGCGCCGGCGCGCACCCGGGCGGTGGGGTCACCGGTCAGAACGGCCAGAACGCGGCGCGCGAGATCCTGCACGACTGGAAGAAGCGCCGCCACTGAATCTCGCGGGGTCGATCGGCGGGCTGGGGAGCGAAACCTCTGCGATCGTCACGCGAGCGCCATTCCACGCAGGCTGGTGTAACGGTCCAAGTCAGGTCGGAGCCTCCAACGACGCTGGAATTCGCAGCGCGACAAGCCGCATCCAGGTCATGTCGATCAGCCAACCTGAGACAACCGACCGGCTCGACCTTCAGCGTATCCCGTTGACCAGCCGGGCTGGAACCTGGTCCACCGGCGGCGGCCCGCGGTCCACCGGCGGGATGGGACATCTGCCGACGTCCGCTCAACGACCCTCGGGTTCTGCCTCCGGGAGTGTCCAGTCCCAGGTGCGCAGACGCTTCAGCAGGCGCCGGCCCGTCAGGTCCAGGTGGATCGGCGTCACGGCGATGCGACGGTTGATCACCGCATGGAAGTCCGTGCCCTCGACGGCCAGGCCCGACGGCGGAGGGCCGCCGATCCAGAAGTAGGGGATGCCCCGCGGATCGACCCGCTGGACGAGCTCGTCCTGGTAGACCCGTTTGCCGAGCCGGGTGATCTCCACGCCGTCGAACTCCTCGAGCGGCACGGCGGGCACGTTGACGTTGATCAGCTCACCGGGCGACAGGCCGTGCTCGAGGATGTTGCGGGCGACCGTCGTGGCGGCCCGGGCAGCCAGGGCGAAGTCGGGGTGCTCGTAGTACTCCTGCGAGATCGCGAACGCCGGGCAGTCATTGATCACCGCCTCCATCGCCGCACTGACTGTGCCCGAGTAGGTGATGTCATCGCCCAGGTTGGCGCCGTAATTGATGCCCGCTGCCACCAGGTCGAAGCCGTAGCCGAAATAGCCCAGGAAGGCGAGGCTGACGGCGTCGGTCGGCGAGCCGTCCACCGAATAGGCCAGCGAGCCGTCGCCCAGGGTCCGCTCGCGGACGCGCAGCGGGCGCATCAGAGTCTTCTGGTGACCGACGGCGCTCTGATTGGTGTCCGGTGCGACGACCGTCACGTCACCCATCGGGTCGAGCGCCTGCTTGAGCGCCAGCAGCCCGCGCGATTCGACGCCGTCGTCGTTGGTCACCAGGATTCGCGGCCGGCTGCTCCACTCGCCGAGCGGTCGGGCGTGTGCACGCAGGGAGCGCGGGCTGCCGCCGCGACCGGCCCCGCCGGCCAGCGGCTCGCCTCGTTCCTTGTCGAGATCGCGGCGCTCCGTCCGGGCGCGCTCGCGGGTCATGTCCATGCCCTCCGGCCGGCGACCGGAGGCGGATCGGCGCTCCTCCGACCGCTCGTCGTCGCTCATGACGGAACGCTGGCCGGCCCGCTGTCGTCGATGTCGGTCGCGCTGCCCGGAGCCGGCTCGCGCGGAACGTGGACGGGGCGTCCTTCACGTGCCGCCAGTCGACGGGCGGCCCGCCCGGCCACCGTCCGATCAGCCGACGCCCGGTGCAGGAACTGGAAGAAGAAGGCCGACACAACGGCCGCGATCGGGATCCCGAAGATGGCGCCCGGGATGCCGGCGATCCGCGAGCCGATCAGCACGGAGCCGAGGACCACGATCGGATGGATGCCGACCGCGTCCTGCATGATCCGTGGCTGGAGCACGTTCATGACGACGATCCAGCCGGCACCCATCAGCAGGAGTGTCGGCAGGAGCGCGGTGGGCTGGAGAAGCAGGGCGACGACCACCGGCGGCGCCCACGACAGGAACGGGCCGAAGAACGGGATCGCCTGGAGGAAGCCGGCGGAGACGGATGAGAGCGCCGCCAGCGGCAGGCCGAACAGCAGGTGGGTCGCGAGCGCGATCAGGAAGTAGACGACGCCCATCAGCGCCTGGCCACGCAGGAAGCCGCCGAACGAGCGGGACACGGACGTCTGGAGCAGGAGCGCTTCCTCCGCGTAGGCGGGCGGGACGAGACGGAACAGGAACGACAGGATCTGATCGCGGTCGACCACCATGTAGATCGACAGGAAGAAGACGATCAGCATGGTCCCGATCGCGCTGAGGCTGGCCACCGCGATCTGCTGGAGTGGCTCGACCAGCGCGCCGGCGAACTGATCCAGGTTAGCCAGCGCGTCGCTGGCCTGGCCAACCAGGTCGACCTGGCCCAGGCCGATCGAGGTCAGGAGTTCCTGCCATGGCGCCAGGATGGTCGGCAGGTTGGCCCGGATGTTCGGGATCGAGGCGACGAACTGCGTCGTCGAGGTTGCCAGGGCGCCGGCTGCGACGACGACCAGGACGACCAGGATCAGCACGACCAGGGTGTAGACGATGACCGCGGCCGCGGCGCGCGGGAGGCGTGGATCGAGGTCCATGAGCCGGGCCACGATCGGGCTGATGATGAAGGCCAGGAGCCAGGCCAGGAAGAACGTCAGGAAGATGTCGCCGAAAAAGAAGAACGCCTCGGCGAGCTGCCCGACGACGATGAAGAACAGAGCCACCACGCCGAGCACGAGGAGCACTCCGACCAGCCGGCCATTACGATCCTCGGGCTGAACGTGCAGCATGGCCGTCAGCGCAGACCCATCTTCTCGCGGACCTCGTCCATCGTCGCCTCCGCCTTGGGTCTCAACCGGTCGGCACCCTCTTCGAGGATTCCGTCGACCTCCGCCGGATGCGCGATCAGCTCGAGATAGCGTTCGCGCGCCGCCGCATAGCGGGCGACGATCCGATCCGCCAACAGGTTCTTCGTGTCGACGCAGCCGGTCCGTGCCGTCCGCTCACCCTCCTGGATCTCCTCCCAATCGGGGCCGAAGAAGCGGTGGAGCTGGCACACGTTGCAAACCTCGGGGCGGCCGTGATCGGTGCGCAGGATTCGTTTCGTGTCGGTGACCATGGACATGACCTGCTTGCGGATCACGGCGGGATCGGCGAGCACCTCGATGGTGTTTCCCAGCGACTTGCTCATCTTCCTCACGCCATCGGTTCCGAGGACCGTCGGGGCGTCGGTGAAGACGGCCCGCGGCTCCGGGAAGGTGTCGCCATAGCGGCTGTTGAAGGTCCGGACGATCTCTCGGCTCAGCTCGAGGTGCGCCGACTGATCCTTGCCGACCGGTACGCGCGAGGCCTTGTAGATGACGATGTCGGCGGCCTGCAGGATCGGGTAGGTGAGCAGGGCGTGGTTGACGTCGTCGGGCTGCTGGAGCTTCTTCTCCTTGTAGGTCGGCGTCCGCTCGAGCCAGCTGACCGGGGTGACCGTGGCGAGCAGCCAGGCCAGCTCGGTGTGCTCCGGGCGGTGGCTCTGGACGAACAGCGTGCAGCGTGCCGGGTCCAGGCCAAGCGCCAGCAGGGCGGCTGCCATCTCCCGGGTCCGAACGCGGAGCACGGCGGCGTCGTGGGTGCTCGTCAGCGCGTGGTAGTCGACGATGCAGTAGATCGCCTCGTACTCGGACTGCAGCCGCACGTAGTTGCGAATCGCACCGAGGTCGTTGCCCAGGTGGACGACTCCGGACGGCTGGATTCCAGAGAAGATCCGTGGGCGCTCGGCCGGAGCGGCGACCGGCGCGGGAACAGGGGCGAGCTCCGTCGTCATGGCTGGCGAGTGTAGCCGACGCCGATCAACCTTCGAGCTTCCCGCGACGGCCGGCGGCGACAGCCGGAAGCGGTCGGCTACCATTCGCGCGATGTCCGTCACCCGACGCGCCGGTCGCGACCGACCGGAACCCCGATGAGCCGCGCCCCGCTGCGCGTCGCCGTGCTCGGCGCCGGCACGGTCGGGCGTGAGGTCGTGCGCGGGTTGCTCGAGCACCCCGAGCGCCTGTGCGCCACCGATGGCGCGCCGCTGGTGCTGACCGGCATCGCCTGCCGGAACCTCGCTCGCGCTCGAGCGGACGGGATCCCGGCCGACCTGCTGACGGACGCCCCTGCCCACCTGGTGGCCGCGCCCGACACCGACGTGGTGGTGGAGCTGATGGGTGGCGACGAGCCGGCCAGGACGCTCATCGCCGCCGCACTGGGCGCGGGCAAGCCGGTCGTCACGGCCAACAAGCACGTCGTTGCCCACCACGGGCCGGACCTCGAGGCAGTCGCGCGAAGGGCGGGGGTGGCGTTCCGCTTCGAGGCCGCGGTCGCCGGCGGGATCCCGATCCTGGGCCCCCTGGCGTCCGACCTGGCCGCCAACTCGGTCCGTCGGGTTCGCGGCATCGTCAACGGCACCAGCAATTACATCCTGAGCGCGATGACCCATGACGGCCGGTCGTACGCCGCCATCCTCGCCGACGCCCAGGCGCTCGGTTACGCCGAGACGGACCCGGCCGGTGACGTCGAGGGCGACGACGCGGTCAACAAGCTGGTCATCCTGGCCCGGCTGGCCTTTGGCCACTGGCTGGGGCCGGGCAGCATCGGTCGACGCCCGCCGAGCGTGCGCGGCTGGGGGCGGCCCGGCATCGTCGGCGTCACCGGCATCGAGCTCGAGGCAGCCGCGCAGCTCGGGCTGACGATCAAGCTCCTGGCGACGGCAATCCCGTCCCGCGGCGGCATTGCGGCCGCGGTGCTGCCGTCAGCCGTCCCCGCCGATGGCCCGTTTGGGCAAACGGACGGAGTGACCAACCGGATCGAGATCGAGGCGGAGCCGCTCGGAACGGTAGGTCTGGCGGGTCCGGGCGCCGGCGGTGCCGCAACGAGCAGCGCGGTCCTGGGCGACCTGATGGCCGTGGCCCGTGGGCTCACGTCGACGTGGGCGGGGCTGGCACCGGCCACGGACCCGGCCGGGTCTGCCGCCGATCCCCTCGATGATCCGCGCCGCTGGTACGCGTTCGTGCCGGCGGCCGGAATGGCGTCGCCGCTGCCGGCGCACGCAGCCCAGCGGAATCGCGCCGTCATCACCGAGCTCGGGACGGGCACTGCCATCCGGACGCAGACGCTCAACCTCGAAGAAGCGCGGGCGATCGTCGCCCCGATCCTCCCCGAGGGCGTCGACGTGACCCTCTACCCGATCGATGACTGAATCGTCAGATCGAGCCGAAGCCGGGCGGCCCTCGCCCCGGCCACGCCTCGTCGAGCGCTACCGGCGGTTCCTGCCGATCACGGACTCGACCCCGGCCCTGACTCTGGGCGAAGGCTTCACCCCGCTCGCCCGGGCCAGCCGGCTGGGTGCGTCGCTGGGCCTCGCGAACCTCTACCTCAAGGTCGAGGGCCAGAACCCGACCGGCTCGTTCAAGGACCGGGGCATGGTCGTCGCCGTCTCCAAAGCGGCCGAATCCGGCGCGCGAGCGATCGTCTGCGCCTCGACCGGCAACACCTCGGCCTCGGCGGCGGCGTACGGAGCGGCCGCAGGCATGGAGGTCATCGTCGTCCTGCCGAAGGGCCA
>JAUSJS010000359.1 GCA_030647575.1 Candidatus Limnocylindrales bacterium
ATGCGATGGGCCATGGCCCAGTCGCCGGCGGCCGCGTCGTCCTCGAGCGGCAATCGCTCGCCGCGATACGGCAGGTCATCGAACGCGCCGGCCTCCATCGCCTCGCGGATCTGCCGTTCGACGAGGCTCTCCCAGTTCCTCGCTTTGCGCGGCCTGCCTGAGCGATCGCGATGTTGGTCCTCCACGGGCCGATGGTAGCAACCGGGCTGCCAGGCGAGCTGGCACGATCCGCTGCTACGGTTCGGTTATATGGATCGAATCGACGGCCGGCCAGTCTATTCGGCCACGGATCTCGTCGCCTACCTCGCCTGCGAGCACCTGACCCAACTCGAGCGGGCGGCCTTCGCCGGCCTGATCGAACGCCCCATCCGAGATGATCCGGAGCTGGACATCATCCGCAAGCGCGGATTCGAGCACGAGGCGCGCTTCCTGGCCGACCTCCGGGCGGACGGGCGCACGGCAGTCAGCATCGAGCTCGATGGCTCGGCCAGCGACCGCGGTGAGGAACTGCGGACAGCCGCGGCGAAGACGATCGAGGCGATGGCCGCTGGCGCCGAGGTCATCTATCAGGCGACCTTCTTCGATGGCACTTTCCGCGGCCATGCCGACTTCCTGCTTCGAGTGGAGACGCCGAAGCGCCCGTCCCGCTGGGGGCCGTATCACTACGAGGTCGCCGACACGAAGCTCGCCCGCCACGTCAAGGCGAGCGCGGTCCTCCAGATCTGCTCCTACATCGACCAGCTGGAGGTGCTCCAGGGCGTCCGGCCCGAATGGCTTCACGTCGCGCTTGGCGGCAGTGCCCGGACCGTGGAGCGGCTGCGGGTCGACGACTACATGGCTTACTACCGAAGCGCGCGCGACCGGTTCCTGCGCGCGATGGCGGACGAGACGCCGGCGACCTACCCGCCGACCGGCACCTACCCGGAGCCGGTCGACCACTGCGACGTCTGTCGCTGGGCGGCCGAGTGCACCAATCGCCGGCGTGTCGACGATCACCTCAGCCTGGTCGCCGGGATCTCGGCCCGCCAGCGACACGCCCTGACCGACCGTGGCATCGCGACCCTGGAGGCGCTCGGCGAGCTCGAGCTGCCGATGACGCCGCGCCTCGAGGGCACCAGCGAAGGGGCCCTCCGGCGGGTCCGCGAGCAGGCCCGGATCCAGCTCGAGGGTCGCCGAGAGCTGTGGCCGAAGTACGAGCTCCTCCTCCCCGAACCGGGCGCCGAGATCGCGCCGGAGCGCGGCCTGGCGACCCTGCCGCCGCCCTCGCCGGGCGATCTCTACTTCGACATCGAAGGTGATCCGTACGCCTTCGACGACGGGCTCGACTATCTCTTCGGCATGCTCGAGACCGACGGCTCGTTCACCGCCATCTGGTCGCGCGACGACGCCGACGAGTTTTCGCTGGAGGGCGAGCGGCGGGCGTTCGAGCGGCTGGTCGACTTCATCATGGAGCGCCTGGAGCGCGACCCGAGCCTCCACGTCTATCACTACGCACCGTACGAACCGACCGCGTTGAAACGCCTGATGGGCCGCTACGGGACGCGCGAGACGGAGGTCGATCGCCTGCTCCGGGAAGGCGTCCTGGTCGACCTCCTGCGGGCTGTCCGGCAGTCACTGCGGGCGTCGGTCGAGAGCTACTCGATCAAGAAGATGGAACAGTTCTACGGTTTCACCCGGGAGATCGACCTGCGCGACGCCGGGTCGAGCATCGTCGCCTTCGAGCAGTGGCTCGAGCTTGGCGAGGGCGAGCGCCCCGAATCGACGCATCTCGAGCGAATCGAGCGCTACAACCACGACGACGTCGTCAGCAACCGCCTGCTTCGCGATTGGCTGGAGGAACGCCGCGAGGAGCTTGCACGCCTGACGGGCCAGGAAGTGCCGCGACCGATCGTCCGCGAGAACCAGCTCCCGCCGGACCTCACCGAGGCGCAGGCGCGCATCGAGGCGCTGGCGGCTCGCCTGACGGCTGGCGTGCCGCCGGATCCGGTCGACCGCAACGGGGGGGAGGCGGCACGCTGGCTGCTGGCCCAACTCCTCGGCTGGCACCGTCGCGAAGACAAGTCGATGTGGTGGGAGTTCCACCGGCTGATGGACCTCACGCCGGAGCAGCTCGTCGACGAGGCGGACCCGATCGGGCTGCTCGAGCCGGTCGGCCCGGTCGACGAGGCCAAGGACGGGCGCCAGACCTGGCGATACACCTTCCCGCCCCAGGAATACGACCTGGGTCGTCGCGACGTCTACGACCCCAGCCGCAAGCAGGCCGGGCCGAACGACTCCCCGTTCAGCTGGAAGGTTGGCGAAGTCGGCCAGGTCGATCCGGCGGCGCGGACGGTCGACCTTCGCCGGCTGACTCACCAGCTACACCCCCGGGCGCTGGTCCCGCTCGACTGGATCCGAACCGCCGACCAGCAGGCCGCCCTGCAGGAGATCGGCGAGTGGGTGGTGGCTCACGGCATCGACGCGCCGGGGCCGTATCGGGCAGCCCGCGACCTCCTCCTGCGGCGGCCGCCGCGCTCGGGTCAGGCTGTCGGCGAGGCCCTGCGCCTCCCCGGCGAAGCCGATCTCGTTGCCGCGCGGCGCCTGGCCCTGGCGCTCGATCACACGACCCTCGCCATCCAGGGTCCGCCCGGCTCGGGCAAGACCTACAGTGGCGCCCGGATGATCTGTACGTTGCTCGCCGCCGGAAAACGGGTCGGGATCACGGGGACGAGCCACAAGGTGATTAGCAATCTGCTGGCGGCGGTCCTGGAGGCGGCCGTCCAGGAGGAAGTCGACGTTCGCGCCGTGCAGCGCGGGGAGAAGGAACAGGTCCTTGATCACGAGCAGGTGACCCGCGGCAAGGACACCGACGACGTCCGGAGCAGGCTCGACGATGGCCGGGCGAACGTGGCCGCCGGGACCTCGTGGCTGTGGGCTTCGACCAAGATGCGGGACGCCGTCGAGGTCCTGTTCGTCGACGAGGCCGGCCAGATCTCGCTCGCCAACGTCGTGGCCATCTCGCGGGCGGCTGCGAGCCTGGTCCTGCTCGGGGATCCCCAGCAGCTCGATCAGCCGCTCAAGGGGACGCATCCACCGGGTGCGGATCGGTCGGCGCTCGCGCACGTCCTCGGCGTGGACGCCACGATGCCGCCGACGCAGGGGCTCTTCCTGGAGACGACCTGGCGCCTCCACCCGGAGTTGTGCGCGTTCACCTCGGAGGTCTTCTACGACGACCGTCTCGAGCCCGAGGGCCACCTCGTCATCCAGCGGCTGCGGGCCGACGCGCCCCTGCTCGACGGTGTCGGCCCGCGCCTGCTCGAGGTGCCGACCCAGGGCGCCGACAACGAATCGCCGATCGAGGCGGAGGCCGTCGCTCGAGTGGCCCGAGAGCTGGTCGAGGGCGGCGCGACCTGGGTGGACGATCGAGGCACGGCTCGGCCGCTGACCTGGGCGGAGGTCCTGATCGTCGCGCCGTACAACGCCCAGGTCGGGGCCATCCGCCGGCTCGTGCCGGAGGAGGCTCGTGTCGGCACGGTCGACAAGTTCCAGGGCCAGGAGGCGCCGATCAGCATCTACTCGCTGACGACATCGAGTCCCGAGCTCGCGCCGCGAGGCATGGATTTCCTGTACAGCCGACATCGACTCAACGTCGCGACGTCGCGGGCTCGTTGCGTGGCGGTGGTCGTGGCGTCGCCGGACCTGCTCCGCGTCCGCGCCCGGACGCCCGAGCAGATGCGCCTGGCGAATGCGTTCTGCCGCTTCGTCGAATTCGCGGGCCGGCGTGACTGACGCTCGCCCCCTTGAGATCGCGCCGAGCCGACTGGCGCAGCTCCGGCGAAGGTCCCTCGTGTCGCTCATGGCCGGCGTGGCGCTCGGCAGCACCGGACACATCGCCACGATCACGGTCTCCACGATCGTGGCCAAGGATCTCGCCGGGTCCACGATCTGGAGCGGTGCCCCGGGGGCGGCGATCGTCCTCGGCGCCGCCCTCGGCGCGGCGCTTCTGTCGAGGCTGATGGTGGCTCGCGGGCGGCGGGCGGGCCTGACCCTGGGTTACGTCATCGGCGTCACAGGCGCCGCGGTCGCCACGGTTGCCGTCATCGGCCGATCCCTGCCGCTGCTCCTGCTCGGGACCGTCCTGATCGGCTTCGGCAACAGCTCGAATCAGCTCTCTCGCTACGTCGCCGCCGACCTCTTTCCGGTGGCTCGGCGCGCGTCGGCCATCGGGCTCGTCGTGTGGGGCGCGACTTTCGGGGCCGTGGTGGGACCGAACCTGATCGGCTGGGCGGGGGAGATCGGCGAAGGCGTCGGGCTGCCCGCACTGGCCGCCGCCTACCTCCTGCCGGTGGTCTTCGTGGGTGCGGCTGCGGTCCTGTCGTTCGCGCTGCTCCGCCCCGATCCCTACGCGCTGGCCGACGGCACGGAGCACGACGTGTCCTTCGGTGAAGCCGGCCAGATACCGCTCGAGCGCATCCTGCGGCGGCCGCATGTCCCGGCAGCGATCGTCGCCCTCGTCGCCGGGCAGGTCGTGATGGTCCTGATCATGACCATGACGCCGCTGCACATGACGGACCACGGCCACGGCCTGGCCGCGGTCGGGCTGGTCATCAGCGGGCACACGTTCGGGATGTTCGCCCTGTCGCCCATCTCAGGCCGGCTGACGGATCGGTTCGGCAGCTCGGCGGTGGTGACGGCCGGCCTCACCGTCATCGCCTTCTCCGCCGTCCTGTCGGCGGTCGCGCCGCCGGACGGCGGACCCGTCCTGTTCCTCGCCCTGTTCCTGCTCGGCTACGGCTGGAACCTGGGCTTCGTGGCCGGCTCCGCGCTGCTGACCCACGGCCTGGCGCTGGCCGAGCGGACGCGCCTCCAGGGTCTGACCGATGCCCTCATCTGGAGCTCGGCCGGGGCGGCCAGTCTCGGCTCGGGCGTGGTGGTGGCGGTCGCCGGATTCACCGCCCTCGGCCTGCTGGGTGCGGCGATCGTCGTGGCTCCCGCGTGGCTGGTCGTCGCGCGTCGCCGCGCGGTCGTGACCGGCACTGGCCGGCGGCCCGCCGAATCATCGTCTGGCGAGACCTAGCTGTGGTGACTCAGGCGGTTGTTGATGAGGACCGCCAGGGGTTTGTCCTCCCGGCGCGGGGTGGAGGGGGTGGGCCGCCGTGGCGCGCGGCCGGTCGCCCGTCGTGCCGCCCGCCCCTCCCCTGCCCCTGCCCCCAAAACGGCGGAACATGCATCCACGGACTCGTATGGCCGATCCGCGGGGCTTTCGCGCGCTCGGTAGCGAGGATTCGCCCTCGATCGAGGCTCGGTCGTGCTCCTGGGAGATGGCCGTGAGGGCCGGACTGAGCACAATCGCCCCGGCGGACGGCCTGGATCGGCCTTACGAGTCCAGCCAGGCATGTTCCGCCATTTCCGTCCCAGCCTGGCTCGGTCCGATCGCGACCAGCGAACCGAGGCTTCGCCGCTCGGGCGTTCGAGCCGAAGGCGCGCGAGCACGAGAGCGAGCGCACCTTCGGGTGCGTGAGCGAACCCAGGCAGCGCGCAACGCTCGGATCGGGCGCCCCAGCGGCGACCCAAGTTCTCAGGCACGGAATAGAGGGCGGGTCATGCAGGTTGGACCGCCTGACCCGTTCAGCCCGATCTCGGTCGCGGGATAGGTGTGCACCTCACAGCCTGCGGCCGCCAGCGCGGCCGTGGTCCTGGGATTCCCCTCGGCCAGGATGGCGACGCCCGGCCGGACGGCCAGCACGTTGCAGCCGAGCGTCAGGAACTCGTCGTCGGGAACCTCGACGAGCCGGATCTCCAGCTCGCGCAGCAGCTCCCACAGGCTGACCGGAAGAAGCGGCAGGTAGACGACGGCCAGAGCGTCGGCCACCGGCGAGATGACCGAGAGCAGGTGGATGAGCTGGGCCGGACCGCGCCAGTACGGGAGGTCGAAGATCCGCACATCGCCTCCGACCAGCTCGGCCAGCTGCCGCGCGCCGTGGTCGTTGGTCCGCAACGTCCGCCCGATGCAGAACAGGTCTGACCGAAGCCAGAACGTGTCGCCGCCCTCGACCGTGCCGGGCGGCTCGATCCACCCGACGGTCGGGATGCCGGCGGCGCGTGTCCAGGCCTCCAACGTGGCGGGCTCGGACGCCCGGTTCGGCTTCCCCGGTCGGAGCGGGATGGCACCCCGATCGGACACCAGGAGCGGGTCGAAGGTGTAGACGAGGTCCGGGCTGTCCGACTCGACATCCAGCACATGCACGCGCGGTCCGAGCGCGGCCAGGGTCTCGACGAACACGTCATGTTCGAGCTGCGCGATGGACAGGTCCACACGATGGAGGAAGCCGTGGGCGGGATCGTCGAAGGCCGCTCCGAAGGCGGGACCTGGGCGCTTGACCAGGACGTCCTGGAGCGGTGCCGTCATGCCCTGCGCGCCGAATTGCCGGAGGGTCGTTGCCATTCCGGAAGGATAGGGCGCCACGTGCAGGTCTTGGCGCCCGGCCGCGCATGGAGTAGGCTCGTCGACGTGGCCAGCTACGCAGCGAGCGCCAGGCTCCAAGGAGCGGTCCCACGCTTCGCGGGCGCGAATGCGCGGCCCACCACCGTGCGGCCGGCGGCCGAGCCCCTCTCCGCCAGCGAGCCGCCGTACGACGCCGATCGAATTGAGCTGGTCGGCCGCCCGCTCGACGAGCGAATCGAGGATTGGCTGGCGTCGGTCGGCGAGGCCTGGTCGCAGCTCACCTTCTTCGTGTTCGATCCCGAGAGCTGGCGCTGACCGGTCGTGGGCGGATGAGGTATTGTTGCCTCAGCAACGACCCTGCACGTATTTCGAAGGTGTAGCATCGCCGCCATGACCGTCTCCCAGCGCGTCGACCGGCCCCTCGAGCCAGGTGATCCGCTACTCGCGCCATGGCGCGCCTTCCTGCTGGCCCATGCCCGGGTCTCGCGCCGCCTCGACGAGGAGCTGCGTGCCGAGCACGACCTGTCGATCGGCGAGTACGACGCGCTGCTGACCGTCGCCCAGGCCCCCGAGCGACGGATCCGAATGCGCCGGCTGGCCGACGAGGTGATCCTCAGCAAGAGTGGCGTCACCCGCCTGGTCGACCGGCTGGTGAGCGATGGGCTGGTGGAACGGAGTGCCTGCCTGGCGGACGCCCGGGGGGCCGAAGCGGTCCTTACCGAGCGCGGCCTCGCCCGCCTGCGAGCCGCCTCGAAGACGCACCTGCGGGGGATCAACGAGCACTTCCTGGCGATCCTCGACAGCGCGGACCTCGAGGTCATCGAGCGCGCCATGTCATCCGTCGTACGCCGGGCCGGGCCCGGTGGTGGCGACGGCGTCGACGACCAGGGGCGATGCGCCCCCGATGCCGCCGGATCGTCGGTTTCCGCGGCCCGAGCCTCCGACGGCGGCTTCTGACCCGACGTGCCCGGCCGACTCCGTGTCGGAACGAGCGGCTTCGCCTACCCTGGCTGGGCGCCACGCTTCTACCCAGCAGGCCTGCCGTCGGCTCGCCTGCTCGAGCATTACGCGACACGTCTGAGCGCCGTCGAGCTCAACAACACGTTCTACCGCAGCCCCACTCCGGCCGCCGTCGCGGCCTGGCTCGCAGCGACGCCGGCCGACTTCCGATTCGCGATCAAGGCACAGCGCGGGGGCTCGTACCGGGCGCTGCAGGTCGATCCAACGAGCAGCGTGCCCTGGCTGACCGGGCCATACCGGGCATTCGAGGAGCGCCTCGGGACGGTACTCTTCCGCGTCCCGGACGGTGCCTCGCGTGCTGACGACCGCCTGAGGGCGTTGCTCGACGCGTGGCCCCGGGATCTGCCGCTGACCCTGGAGTTCCAGGACGCCTCATGGCACGTCGATGAGGTCTTCGCCGCGCTCGAACGGGTGGGCGCCGCCTTGTGCACGACCGAGCTCCCCGAGGATCCAGAGCCGCCGACGATCCGGCGGACCGGCCGATTCCTCTACCTGCGCCTGCGCCGGCACGATTACAGCGAGGTCGAGCTGGCTGCCTGGGCCGCTCGCCTGGAGCCGTTCCTCGCCGCCGGCGACGATGCCTACGTCTTCTTCCGACACGACGAGGTTGGGCGCGGTCCGGAGCTAGCGGTCGCCCTGGACGCGGCCGTGGCGCGCCTTCAGGGCCGCTGACCAGGCCCGCGATCAGCCTCGAGCGCCTCGGCCGTTCCAAACACCACCAGGATCTCGAGGCGCTTGGCGATGCCGTGGAACCGATGGGGAACGGTCGCCGCGACGAAAACCAGTGAACCGGTCGAGACCTCGCGCGTCTCGTCGCCGACGGTGACGGCGCCGCGGCCGGCGACGACGGAGTAGAGCTCGTCCTCGGTGTGGGGCGACTGCGGGTCGGTGGCGCCTGCGTCGAGCACGTACAACCCGGCCGACAGGTTCGGCACCCGCAGGAACTCCCGATAGGGTTGTCCGCCCGCCGCACGGGCGGCGTCGATCTCCGCCAGGTCCCAGGCCTGCATGCTGCGCTCCTCTCGTGTGGCCGCCCCAGCGTATCCGCCGGGCCGTGCTTTCCGAGCGCCCGTTCCGCGGATCGCGGGTAGCATCCGATGATGCTCGGCATCCAAGAACGCTCGATGGGGTCGCTGGCGTTGGCTGTGGTGGGGGTGATCGCGGCAGCCTGTGGATCGACCTCCCCGTCCTCGGCGGAGCCGACGGTCGGTGGCCCGTCGGTCAGCCCTACCGCGCCGGCGGCCACGACCACGGCGCCATCGAAGGCGCCTGCTTCGCCAACCGAGCCCGCAGCGCCGTTCGACCCGACCGGGGTCACTCTGTCGATCGATGTCCTCGTCGACGGCCTCCGCGACCCGATCGACGTCGCGGCTCCGGGCGACGGTAGCGGGCGGCTGTTTGTGGTCGAGCAGGCAGGTCGCATCCGGGTCGCCGCCGGCGGCCGTCTCGTGGACCGTCCGTTCATCGATATCGCGGAGCGGATCGCGAGCGGCGGGGAGCGCGGGCTCCTCGGGCTCGTGTTCCATCCCGATTTTCCGAAGGATCCGCGCTTCTTCGTGAACTACACCGATCTTCTGGGCGACACGGTCGTGGCCGAGTTCCGGGTCGACGAAGCGAACCCTGACCATGCCGACCCGGGATCGGAGCGGATCCTCCTGCGAGTGGCCCAGCCCTTCGCCAACCACAACGGCGGGGCCGTCGTCTTCGGCCCCGACGGGATGCTCTACGTGGCGACCGGTGACGGTGGCTCCGGTGGGGACCCGCAAGGCAATGGGCAGCGCCTCGACACCCTGCTCGCCAAGATCCTGAGGATCGACGTGAATGGGCCGCGCGACGGCGCCAGAGCACCGTACCGGGTTCCCGACGACAACCCATTCGTTGATGTGACGGACGCCGAACCGGAGATCTGGCTGACCGGGCTGCGCAACCCGTGGCGGATCCGCTTCGACCGTGGGACCGGCGACCTGTGGATCGGCGACGTGGGCCAGGACGGCTGGGAAGAGATCGACGTGGCGCGGGCCGGGGAGAGCGGCCTCAACTTCGGCTGGAACCGGATGGAGGGCTTCCACTGCTTCCAGCCGAGGCGGGGCTGCGACGAGACGGGCCTGACGCCGCCGGTAGCAGAATACGGCCACGACCTGGGCTGCGCGGTGATTGGAGGCGTGGTCGTCCGCGATCCCGACCAGCCACTGCTTAACGGCGGCTATGTATTCTCGGATTCGTGCTCGGGCAACCTGTGGTTGCTGGACCCGGCGGGCAGCGGTCCTCGGGAGCCCGTGCTGGTCGAACGGACCGGACGGTCGTTGAGCTCCATTGCCGAGGACGAGGACGGCTCGCTCGTCGCGACCGACCGGGGGCGCGGCCAGCTGGTCGTGATCTCCGCCGCGGAGCGCTGATCGCCGGTTCGAGTGTCACGAGACTGCAGGGCGCGACGTGCATGCAGTTCCCCTCACGCCGAACGGCCAGCATGGTCCGGGTGAGCAGTATATCGGGGTGGCAACCCGGATCCCCATCGCGACGCGTGATCCAGTTGGCGAACCGCCTCGTGCTCCGTCATCATTGGGTCCGGAGGCAGCCCCGTGCCGCCGATACGGGGACAGGAAGCTGAAGGGCCGGTGATTCAGACGGTGGTTGGCGAGCGACGCACCCGCAAGGTCGCCGATGCGATGCCCAGCATCGCCTCGGGTGTGGACGCCACCCTCATCCTCGACTCGATTGTCGAGGCGATCATCGTGTTCGATCCCGAGACCTTCCGGATCGGCGAGGTCAACCGGGGCGCCGTCGACCTGCTCGGCCGGCCACGGGATGAGCTCGTCGGCCAGTCCATCCTGGACGTGCTTCGGAGCCCCGATGCCGCGCGATTGGCGAGCCTGATCGCGCCGTTGGCCGCGGACGGCTCCGACGTCACGACCGTGATGCTCGACTACCTGGCGGCAGATCGAAGCTCGATTGCCGTCGAGGTCGTGCTCCAGCCGATCGAACTGGCGGGCGGGACACGGGTCATCGTTGCGATCGCCCGCGACATTCGGGACCGCATCGAGACGCAGGTGCGGCTCCAGCGATTGGCCGAAGCCGAACATTCCCGAGCGGCCGAGCTGAATGCCGTCATCCGGGCGATGGGCGAGGCCGTCGTGGTCTGTGCGAAGGACGGCACCATCACACTGACCAATCCGGCCGCAGAATCCCTCTTTCCCGACGTCGATGAGGAGAGCTACGCCGACATCCTGGCGCAGCTCCAGGATGCGGACGGGATCGCTCCGGCCCTGGGCACGCTCGGCGGCCCGGTCGAGCTGCGGACCGTCGCCGACCCTGAACGATGGGTCGAGCTCGCCACCTATCCGGTGCACAGCGGGTCGACGCTGACCCTGACCGCCGACGAGACGATCGTGGTTATGCGCGATGTGACCGAGGCCCGCCGCCGCGAGGCCGTTCGCGAGACGTTCATCGGAGTCCTGTCGCACGAGCTCCGAACGCCGGTGACGACCATCTTCGGCGGGGCCAAGCTGCTGGCGCGGCCAACCTCGACACTCGATGAGGAGACCCGACAGGGAATCTTCCGGGACATCTACGAGGAGGCGGAGCGGTTGCAGCGACTGGTCGAGGACGTGGTCGCGCTCAACCGCTTCGGCGAGGATGTCGGTGAAGTCGGCCGCGAGCCCGTCCTCCTCCAGCGGCTCCTGCCTCGGGTCGTCGCGTCGGAGGACGGTCGATGGCCGGGGGTCACCTTTCAGCTTCGGGTGGCGTCCGGCCTGCCGGCCGTCGCTGCCGATCCGACCTATGTCGAGCAGGTCGTCCGGAACCTGCTGACGAACGCCGCCAAGTACGGATGGATCGACGCCGTGGTGATCATCGAGGCAGAGCGTGGCCAGGGTGAGGTCGTCGTGCGAGTGCTCGATCACGGCCCCGGCTTCCCGATCGAGGAGCGCGACCGCCTGTTCGAGCTGTTCTACCGTTCTCCCGGGACGGCTGCGACGGCCGGCGGCGCCGGCATCGGCCTGTTCGTGTGCGCCCGGCTTGTCCGCGCGATGGGCGGCCGGATCTGGGCCGCCCCGCGCGAGACCGGTGGCGCCGAATTCGGCTTCGCGTTGCCCGAGCTGGAGGAGTAGGACCGCCCGCCGCAGGCCATCACACCCAACCGCGCCCATCCCGGGCGCGGCCGAAATCGGCCCAGCCTTGTCCGGCCCTCAGGTCAAGGCGCTGATACCTCGTTGTTATGCGTGACGCGGGTGCCGTTGTCGTCGCAATCCACGCGTCCGCCGACATTGGTCCCGGCTCCCGGACCTCGGGATCGCCGATTCGCCAGGTCGCGGGTGCAAGGCCCGCACCGGATGGAGGAAGCAGCATGAGCATCATCGCGTGGATCGTCCTCGGCGCGATCGCCGGGTACATCGCCGGGTTCCTTGTCAAGGGCGACGAAGGCCTCGGAGTCGTCGGCCACATCGTGCTCGGCATCGTGGGTGCGCTCGTCGGCGGGTTCCTCGCCGGCGTGCTGCTCAATACCAATCCGATCGACGGGCCGTTCGACATCAGCTCGATCGTGGCCGCGGTGATCGGTGCGGTCATCGTCGTCTGGGTGGTCGGGATGCTCACCGGCAGGCGGACTCGCGGATCGATCTGACAACTCCCCCGCCGGGTCGAGCCCGGCTGATACCTCGGACGAACGGATTGCCTGTCGGCGGCCGCCGTCGTCAGCAACGTGTCCGGGAATCACATCTAGGTCCACGGCCCGCCGCCGGATCCCCGGGCCGACATAGGTTTGCAAGGTAGACCGGGTCCATCGTTAGGAGCGTCGATCAGGCGACGACGTACGGTGATCTCCTCGACGGCGCGACCCGCGGGAGCGTCGGAGGCCAACGAGCATGTTCCCGCCTGGATGCGCTTGTGACGGGGCGCACAGCCGGGCTATGTGCACGGACGACCCGGGCCCCTCACCGGGTCGTCCGTTGCCGTTTCGGGGCTTGAGCTCCCGACTGGAGGAGAAGAAATGGCCATCGTGACGAAACTCTCCACGGACGATGCAACGGAGGAGCCGACCCGCGTCGGATCGGAAAAGGACGCCGTGTCTGACATGGCCGGTGTCGTGGTCAGCGCGGCCGGCGACGCCGTCGCGAAGCTTCCCGACATCGCGGCCACGACGCGCTCCGCCTTCGAGGACGCCAACCGCCGCATCCAGGAAGGCAGCGACGAGATGCTGACGCTCGGCGCCGCCATCTCCTTCGGGTTCGCCGTCGGCCTGCTGGTCGGTGGCGCGAGTCGCATCCTCGTCGCCGCCGCGTTCGTGCCGGTCGGCATGATGGGACTGACCCTGCTCGATCGCTCGAGGCAGACCCGCGCCAGCACACCGGGCGGGCTGTAAGACCGCTGATAGCGAGCGAGGTCCTCGCACGGGGGAACCTGCAACGGCTGCTCGCCTATCGTCGAGCCACAGTCGCACCGATGCGACCCTCCACCAGGAGGCTCGAACCGTGGACGACGAGAAGCGGACGTATCCCGAAGGCGAGCAAGCGGCCAAGGAAACCTGGCGCAAGTCTGACGGTGACGAGAGAGCCTGGCCGACAAGGTCGGCGGTGCCGGCGACGACATCCGACGGGAGCTCGGCCAGCGCTGAGCGCAGCCTCTCACGCCGACAGCAAGAACCCCGGGCCGAGCCTGGGGTTCTTCGCAACTGCGTGGTCGCGAGGCATCCGTAATGCGCGGTCGGTGCGCGATGACGGCTGGACGGCACAGCGAGGAGGATGATCAGGCGACGATGCCGCGCGATCGCACGCTCCCGCATGCCGCGCGCCGCCCCGCTCGACCGGGCCGGCGGTGCCGTCCGATCCACCGCCGGATCAGCCTGCCCCGGACGCTGGACCGGGAGGCGTTCCTCGGGGTGTTGTCGCACGAGCTGCGCACGCCGGTCACGACGATCTATGGCGGAGCCCAGATCCTGGCAACGCGCGAGCTGCCGGCAGGGCGGCGACGCGCGCTGGCGGCCGATGTCTGCCACGAGGCAGAGCGGCTCTATCGCATCGTTGAGGACCTCGTCGTCCTGTTGCGGGCCGAGCGCGGCGACCTGGTGCCTGCTCGTGAACCGGTCGCTCTGGGGCGTCTCGTCGCCGCCGCCGTCGAGCGCGAGCTCGGGCGCAACCCAGAGCTCCAGATCCGCTTCATGGGTGCGAGTGATGCGACGGCCGACGAGGCGGATGAGGAATTGCTGATGCACGTCGTGCGGAACCTGCTGGACAACGCCACCCGGAATGCGGCCGGCGGGAGTCCGATCGAGGTCGTCGTCGAGACAGAGGGCGACAAGGTCGTCGTGCGGGTCCTGGACCGTGGGTCGGAACCCACCGACCAAGGCCGCCAGGGCGCCATCGATCCGGCCGGCACCCGTGCCGGCCTGGCGGGCGGCGGTCTCGGGTTGTTCGTCGCCGCCCGCCTGGTCGAGGCGATGGCCGGCCGAAGCTGGGCCCGCGGACGGGATGGCGGCGGCGCCGAATTCGGCTTCGCCCTGCGCCGCACACCGGTCCCAGGCGCTATCGCGCCAGCCTGACGCTCGGGCCGGCCCGATCGTCTTGTCGCGCGGGCAACGAGACTACGTCGAAAAGCGCTCCCGGAGAGCCTGCACTAGCCGTCGTGCGTGGCGCCGCTCGTCCTGGAGCAATTCGTTGAAGATCGCGCTGTCGCCATCCTGAGCGTATTGCTCGTACGCCTCGATCGCCTCGAGCTTGGATGTCAGTGCCTGGAGGAGGTCGTAGGTTGCATCGTCCACGACGCTTTCCTCGACCTCGAATGCGCTGGCCACCATCATCTGCTCCTATTTGCTGGTCGTATTGCGACGTTCGCCCATGAACGAACCTCCCGACCCAACTGGACCGCCGGGTCGAATCGTGAGTCCCACGGCCCCTCAGGCGCGAGGTCGGCACGCGCTCAGAGACTTTCGTCTGGCTTGCAGTCCCCCGGCTGCTCGGCCGCAGGCAGACGGGCCGCCTACCCGCAACAGGGGCCGCGACATGAGGCTGGTTCCCGCCGTCGTCGCAGGCGTCACGTTTCGACCGAGACTCTTGTGGGGCCAACCGAAGTTGTCGTACGTCTTGTGCCGGACGACGGTAGCGGCGATATTCTGCCGCGCGACGTAGCGCGTGCCGACCTCGTCGGGGATAACATGATGTGCCCGATGAAGGAGCGTATGAATCATGGAGAAGAAGGGCAAGGGTGCGAAGCATGGTCTCGCGGCTGATCTGCTGAGCAATTGGCGCTCGGCAGAACGGGATACGGTGGCGGCAAAGGCGGCCGTGCCTGTGGCCGCTCTGGCTGTTGCTGCCGTCGAGGCCGCCGAGGACGCTGCCGTGGAGACCGAAGCGGCGGCCCGGGCGGCCATGGATGCCGCTGTCGGCGCAACGACGGTCGCCGAGCGCGCGAAGAAGGCAGCCAGTCAAGCCGCCGAAGCGGCGCAGCTCGCGTTCGCAACAGCAGAAGGGGACCATGCGCGGGCCGACCTGGCGGTGATGAAAGCCGAGCAGGCTGAAGGAGAGGCCCGCGACATGTTTCACGCGGCCGAGGAGGAGGGCTTTCCAAGGGAGTCAAACTGACCCATCACCCACGGATCGCTCGCCTTTCTCGGGCATTGCGAGCCGAACCCAGGAAGGGTCGACGGCGTCGGGAACCGGCACGAAAGACAGCAGGAATGAGCCGAGATCGGGAGCGTCAAGGACCCTCGATCTGTGCGGATCAGAGGCATCACGCGCCGCTGACGGTCAGAGCGCCAGAGGGTCCGCCTTGTCCGGGTCGATGCCGAGCTCGCGGATCGCCCTGGCGACCTTCGATCCGCGCATGGCTCCGCAGGCGGCGAGCGACGACAGGGTAGCCGCGGCGATGTGCGGTGGATCGATCTCGAACAGGGCCCTCAGGTTCTCGCGCGTGTCGCTCCGCCCGAAGCCGTCCGTCCCGAGCGGCAGGAAGTGCGGCGGGAGCCAGCGGGCGACCATGTCCGGCAGCGCCTTCATCCAGTCGGTGGCCGCCACGATCGGACCACCCTCGTGCGGCAGGATCTGGCTGACATAGGGCACGCGCAGGGTCTTGGCATCCGGGTGAAGCCGGTTCCAGCGCTCGGCCTCCAGCGCGTCGCGGCGCAGCAGCGGGAAGGACGGCGCGCTGTAGACCTCGGCAGCGACACCGAACTTCTCGGCCAGCAGATCGCGCGCGGCCAGGACCTGCTGGAGGATCGCGCCCGAGCCGACCAGCCGCGCGGCGTGGGCTCCGCGGCCGACATCGGGGGCTGCCGAGAACCGGTAGATCCCGCGCAGGATCGCCTCGTCGGTGATGTCGGGCTTGGCCGGCTGGGCGTAGTTCTCGTTGTAGATGGTGATGTAGTAGAAGACGTCCTCGGGCTTCGGCCCGTACATCCGCTCGATCCCGTCGCGGACGACGGCCGCCAGCTCGTAGGCGAAGGCCGGGTCATAGGCCCGCACGTTCGGGATCGTCGAGGCCAGGATCTGGGTCTGGCCATCGTCGTGCTGCAGGCCCTCGCCGGCCAGCGTCGTTCGGCCGGCCGTGGCGCCCATCAGGAAACCGCGACCGCGCGAGTCCCCGAACGCCCACATCTGATCCCCGGTTCGCTGGAAGCCGAACATCGAGTAGAAGATGTAGAACGGGATCGTCGCCAACCCGTGCGTGGCATACGACGTACCGGCGGCCTGGAAGCTGGCCATCGAGCCGGCCTCGCTGATCCCCTCCTCCAGCACCTGGCCGTCGGTCGCCTCGCGGTAGGACAG
>JAUSJS010000361.1 GCA_030647575.1 Candidatus Limnocylindrales bacterium
CGCTCGAGCAGCTCGTCGTCGCCGGCCTGATGGCCGTCCTCGGTGGCGCCGTGGCGGCGCTTGCCGCTGCGGCCCGAGCGGAGGGCGTGGCGGGCTTCGAATTGGCGCACGCCCCGGGTGAGCGCGTGCCACGGCAGCCGGACGCCCATCCCGTCGAACCTCGATGAGCCTGGCGATCTACCTGGTCGTCACCTTCGGCTTCGCAGCCGGCGCGTGGGGGACCCGCGATCGCAGGCCACTCTCCACGGTCATCGGAGTCGGCGGGCTGCTCGCTGCCGCGATCGCCGCCATCGCCATCGACCCCGGCGAAGCCGTGACCATGGGCGGGAGCGGGCTGGCGACGACGGCCTACCTGCGGCTCTTCCTGATTCTCGGGTCCCTGGTGGGACTGGGGCTGTCGATTGCCGGCCTGGCCGGCCAGACTCGCCGGGACGTCCCCATGGTCACCCTGGCAACGCTCGGCTTCGGTGCCCTGACCCTGGGCCTTGCCGACCCGCGCGTCGCGGTCGTTGCCGGGACCGCTGGCGGCCTGTGCGGCGCCCTGCTGACCATCGCGCCGGATGGCGATCGGGCCGGCGCGACGGTCGGGATCCGTGACCTGCGAGCGGTCGTCGTCGCCGGTTCGCTGGCCATCGCCGCGACGGCCTGGATCGGTCGGGACCTGAGCCAGCTGGATGCCCAGCCGGTCGTGTTCGGACTCGCTTATCTCGCCGTTGCGCTGGCCGTTGCGGTCCGGTTCGGGGCGATCCCGTTCCACCTGTGGGCCTCTCGCCTGACCGATGCGGTCCCCGAGACGGCCCTGCCGATCGTCACCGTACTGGCGGCGGCGCCGTTCGCCATCGTCGGCCTCGGTTGGACCGATGCGTCGATCGCCCCGCTCCTGATCGACCTGGGGACCGAGCGCGGGGTCGTCCTCGCGGTCGCCGTCGCTTCGATCGTGCTGGCCGCGCTGGCGGCGCTCGTCCAGGACGAGCTCGAGCACGTCGTCGGCTACTCCATCGTCGGCGATGCCGGCGTGGCCCTCCTCGCCCTGGTCGCGCTCGATCCGGACGCGTGGGCGCCGGCTCGGACCTGGATCCTGGTCCTGGTCGTCACCCGTAGCGCCTTCGCCGCCTGGGCCGGCGGCCTGCGGATCGTCTTCGGCACGACCCGGATCATCGAGCTGCGCGGTTGGGTCGTCCGCTCGCCGCTGCTCGCCGTGGCCTTCGGACTGATCGTCGTCGCGGGCATCGGCTTCCCGGGTCTCGCCGCCTTCGAGGCGCGCAGCTCGCTGGTCGCCCTGGCCATCGACGGGCCGCTGGCGACCCTCGTCCTGCTGGGCACGCTGGCGCCGCTTGCCTATTACTTGCGGCTTCTGTCCGTCGGGCTCGCCCGGCCCGATGGACCCCCCGATCCAGAGGTCGACTGGCGGCCACGGGTCGAGCGGCTCGATCTCACGGCACTACGCGGCTGGTGGCGGACGACCTGGCAGGTCAACCGGGCCTTCAGCAGCGCGCTGGTCGCCGTCCTGCTCGGTCTGCTGGCCGTGGCGACGTCTGCCGGCGCCTTCGGGGGCGCCGAGGCTGCCGCCGAGCCGGCGCCGCGCTCGCGTCCCACGGCGTCTTCGGCCGCGAGCGGATCCGACGACCTGCTGCCGCCCTTCGCATCCGACGAGCCGTCGTTCCAGGCGGTCCCGACGGAGTAGCGGCTTGGGCCCCCCACCCGGGCGCGAGTCCACCGGGGCGCGAGCCCACCCGGCCTGGCGAGTCGAGCCCACCCGGCCTGGCGAGTCGTGCGCCATTGAGGCGCACATTTCTCACAGCTTCCTCGTGGTACGTCGCTCGGACGACCTCTGCTGCAGCTTCGCGGCCACCACCACGCTCAAATGTTGAAGATTCGCGCCTGGCAGGCGCACGGGGGCCGGTTGCGGGCGTACCGGGTCGCCTGGCGGGCGACCTTCGCGCCCGGCGCGGGCTGGCCTACTCGTTCGGGGCGAGCACCCAGCGGTCGACATCGCGATCGTAGTCGAACAGCTCGGCCGAGCTGAACCAAAGGGCAAGCTCGTCGGCAGCCGCCTCCGGGCCGTCCGAGGCATGGACGATGTTCTGGGCCGTCTCGAGCGCGAAGTCGCCGCGGACCGTGCCGGGCGCCGCCTCGTGCGGACGGGTCGCCCCGTTGATGGCCCGGACGACCGCGATCGCATTCGGTCCGTCCAGGGCCAGGGCGACCAGCGGCGCCGACGTGATGAAGTCAACCAGACCACCGAAGAATGGCTTCTCGCGATGGGCCGCGTAATGGCGCTCGGCGAGTCCTCGATCGACCCGCACGAGCTTGAGCCCGACGACCTTGAGCCCGCGCTCTTCGTAGCGGGCGAGGATCCGGCCGACCAGCTGCCGCTGAACGCCGTCGGGCTTGATGAGGACGAGGGTCCGTTCTGTGCCCGGCATGTCTACCTTGGGTACGGGTGCGCTGGACGTCGCGGGATTGTATCGGATCATGACAGCCGGTCAGGCCTCGGCGTCGCTGGCATCTTGTTCTTCGTCTTGTTCTTCGTCGCCCGAGACCCGGCGTCCGGCGGTTCGCCGGTCGGTCGCATTCGGTCCTCACGGCGCCGGCGATCGTGCGAGCCGGACCACGCCGCCGCGGCGTACGCCCGCCGTGCCTCCATTTCGAGGCCGACGAGCCGGTAGGCGTCGCCACGGACCACGTTGATGGTGGGGCCCGAGACGCCGTCGGTCGCCTCGAGGATCGCGGGCGCAAGCGCCGGCGCAAGACGGAGCACCAGTGCGAAGCGGAGTGTCGCCTCGTCGAGCGAGCCGGCGATCAACGCGACTCGCGCAGCATCCAGCTCGCCCGCAGGGTCGGGCAGCTCGGTCGCCCCGTCGTCCGACTCGCCTTCGGCGTCCCAGAACCCGAGCGTCAGGGGCGCCCCAGTCGTCGGCCCCGCCGGCACCTCGGCGGCCGAGGTGCGCGCCGCGGCGACCTCCGGGTCGGTGTCACCGGCACGTCGATTGAGCGAAGGCGCGGGCTCGTGGTGGAAGAGCGTGCCGGCGGTGGGGGGCGGTTCAGCGGCGTCAGCCGGCCAGACGCCCGAACGGGGCATCCCGGCGAACAGCGCATCGATCGGCCCGGCCACGCGCTCCATCGCCCTGGTGGCGAGGCGGCGAGCCTCATTCGGACGGCCGAGAGCCGCCGCGGCCTCAGCCGCGATCGCCAGCGCGACGGGCTCATCCTCACCCGCTCCGAGGGCGATCGAGGCGGCTTCCCCGGCGCCGCTCAGATCGCCCGTCCGCCAGCGCACCTCGGCCAGATCCACGTGCCCGGGCATGTCGAGCCCGCCCTCGCCTGCGAGGACCTCGAGCTCGGCCCGGGCGAGCACCAACGAGCCGAGCCGAAGGTGCGCTCGAGCAAGCGCCAGCTCGACGGGGCGGGGCGAGGGCGGAGTCTCGGACTCAGCCGAGTCCCGGCTCGACACGTCGGGCCTGGCTTTCATGCGGGAAGGCAAAGCTGCGCCTCGAGCCCGCGCAGGTGGCGCGCCGGCGCGACGGCCGCCAGCCGCAGGGCCTCATCGCGGAAGAGCTGGGCGGACAGGCGCTGGACACTCTCGGCGTCGACCGCGTCGATCGCGGCCAGGGCCTGGTCGAGGGTCAGCACGCGGTCATGGAGCGCCTCCTGGCCACCGATCCAGGACGCGACGTGGCGGGTGTCGTCCATGCGCAGCTCGAGCCCGCCGGCGAGATAGCGCTTGGCCTTGTCGAGCTCGTCGGCCGGAACCAGATCGTCACGGAGCCGGGCCAGCTCGGCCAGGATGGCGTTGATCGCGGCTGGCAGCCCGGCCAGATCCACCCCGGCGGAGATCTCCAGGGCTCCGGCATCGGCGTAATCCACGAGCCCGGATGACACGTCGTACGCCAGGCCAAGCTCCTCACGCAGCGACAGGAAGAGCCGGCTGCTCATCCCATCGCCGAGCACGGTGTTGAGGACCGCCAGGGTCCAGCTGTCCGGATGGTCGCGATGCAGGGCGGGCACGCCGAGGCACAGCTGGGCTTGACTCGTGCTCCGCTTGCCGACCATCACCCGCGGGCCGGCCGGCAGCTGGGGTGCCGGCGCGAAACCATGCACGCGGCCGTTGCCCGTCCCGAAGGCCGCCGCCGCAAGTCCGGTCGCCTCGTCATGGCCCAGGTCCCCGACGATCGCCACAACAGTGTTGGCCGGGCGATAGGTCGTCGCCCAGAAGTCGCGAATCGCGGCGTCCGGCAGGCTCCGAACATCCTCCTCCTCCCCGCAGATCTCGCGCCCGAGCGGTCCGTGGCCGAAGAGCGCCGTCTGGAAGAGGATCTGGCAGTACTCGGACGGGTCGTCGAGGTACGAGCGGATCTCTTCGATGATCACCGTCCGCTCGCTCTCGATGTCGCGGTCGGTGAGGCGAGGGCGGACGATCAGCTCGCCCACGACATCCACCGCCCGAGCGGCCTCGCGCAGCGGAACGCGGACCCAGTAGACCGTCGATTCGCGGTCCGTGGCGGCATTGAACGAACCACCGACGCCCTCGATCGCCTCGCTGATCGCCCGTGTCGTGGGATAGGCTGCCGTTCCCTTGAAGGTCAGGTGCTCCATGAAATGGGCGACGCCGACCTGGCCCGGGGTCTCGAGGCGCGAACCGGCGAGGACATAGGCCGCGACGGAGACCGAGCGCGCCGCTGGGAGCCGAGCGCTGATCACCCGGGGTCCGGCTGGCAGCACGGTCCGTTCGAACATCTGGCCGATGGTACAGGAAGGGGCACGCCGAGCCCGCCGGCGGAACGACGGAACCCGTCGCGACCGAGAGCCGACGCCGGCCGATGGCCGCCCCCCGTCCCGGCTATCCTGTCCGCCGGAGCCGCGTAGGTCGCGCCGTCCGAGCAACGTTGTTGTCGCGCGATCACGCCGAGGAGGAGATTGGGTATGAGGCGACACCTGTCGTGGCTGACGGTCCTGATGACCGTAGCCCTGGTCGTGGGGGCCTGTGCGAGCCCCGGGGCGACGACCGCCCCATCGGGTGATGCGTCGGCGGCGCCCCCGGCGCCGGCCTCCGTCGCGCCATCGGAGGGCGCTGCATCCGCGCCGCCGGTCGCCGACTGCGCCGGCAGCGGGACCCAGGGCGGCGCCGACCTCCAGATCCCCGATGTCGAGGAAGGCAAGTTCAACGTCGCGATGGTCCTCATCGGCCCGCACGACGACGGCGGTTGGAGCCAGGCACACTACGAGGGCCTCCAGTACGTCTGCGAGAACGTCGCCGACAGCCACGTCGCGTACATCGAGCTCGTGCCGGAGGGCGCGGATTCCGAGCAGGTCTTCCGCAGCCTCGCGCGCAAGGGCTTCGACTTCATCATCGGCACCTCGTTCGGGTACATGGACCCGATGGCGACCGTCGCCGAGGAATTCCCCGACGCGACCTTCCTCCACTTGACCGGCTTCAAGTCGAACGGCAAGAACTTCGGCAACTTCTTCGGCGCGATGGAGGACTTCAAGTACCTCGCGGGCATGCTCGCGGGCTCGCGTGCGAAGGCCGACGGCAACCCGAAGATCGGCTACATGGCGACCTTCCCCATCCCCGAGGAGATCCGCCTGGGTAACGCGATCATGCGCGGGGTCAAGCAGACCTGCCCTGAATGCACGATGGACATCCGCTTCATCAACACCTGGCACGACCCGGTCAAGGAGCGCGACGGGGCCGCCTCGCTGTTCGACGCCGGAGCCCAGGTCGTCTTCACCGGCGCCGATACGCCGGCGGTCGCCGATGTGGCCACCGAGAAGGGCAAGTGGGGCGTGACCTACGACCATCCGGTCTCGTGCCACGTCGACGCCTGCCTGACCGCCCCGTACTGGATCTGGGGCCCCGAGTACGCTCGCATCGCCGAGTCGGTCAAGGCCGCGACCTACACCGCCGGGTACGAGTACTTCGACGCCGACTCCAAGGCGATGGGCCTGTTCGGCTTCATGGACGGCGAGACCCCGCAGCCGGGCGCCGCCGACCTGCCGGCCGCGGACCTGCAGAAGATCCGCGACACCCTCGCCAAGGTGCTGGCGGGCGAATTCGGCCGGTTCGACGTCTTTGCCGGGCCGATCGTCGATAACACCGGCAAGGAGCTCCTGCCGGCCGGCCAGAAGCTGCAGCAGTCCGATCTCGATCAGTTCCCGCCCGGTGCCCCCGGCGCGGAATGCAGCGTCTGCATGTACTGGTGGAACGAGGGCATCACCGTCGAACTGCCTCCGCTCAGCTAGGTCATCCGCGCGCGGGCGGCCGGCCTCGGCCGCCCGCGCGTCGATCCATCCATCGAGTCGATGGCCGGTCCTGAACCGCTGGTAAACGCCCCCTCGACCCCGCTCGCCATCGAGGCGGTCGGGGTCGTCAAGTCATTCCCGGGCGTCCTCGCCAACGACCATGTCGACTTCGACGTTCGCCAGGGCGAGATCCATGCGCTCCTCGGGGAGAACGGCGCGGGCAAGAGCACGCTGATGAACGTGCTCGCCGGACTCTACCGACCCGAGGCGGGCGGGGTGCGCGTCGCCGGCCAGGCGGTCGATCTTCGTTCGCCGCGCGACGCAATCGCGGCTGGAATCGGCATGGTCCACCAGCACTTCACGCTCGTCCCGTCCCAGACCGTCGCCGAGAACGTTCTGCTCGGCCTGGACCGACCGCGGTTCCGCCTGGACCTCAAGCGCACGGAGGCTGAGGTCGCCCGGCTCGCCGCCGAGATCGGCCTGCGGGTGGACCCCGGAGCGCGGGTCTGGCAGCTTTCGGTCGGGGAGCAGCAGCGGGTCGAGATCATCAAGCTGCTGTTCCACGGGGCCCGCGTGCTCATCCTCGACGAGCCAACGGCGGTCCTCGCCCCGCAGGAGACGGCGGAGCTGTTCACGACCCTCCGCTCGATGGCGGATGCCGGTCGCAGCGTGGTGTTCATCAGCCACAAGCTCGGCGAGGTGCTCACGATCGCCGACCGGATCACCGTCATGCGCGGGGGCAAGGTGACCGCGAGCGGCATCGACCCGCGCGGGGTGGCCCGGTCCGACCTCGCTCGGCTCATGGTCGGGCGACCGGTGCTCGAGGCGCTCAAGCGCACGGCAGTCGAACCGGGTCGCGTCGTGCTGTCCGTGGAGGACGTGTCCGCGCACAACGACCGAGGTCTCCCCGCGCTGCGGGGCGTCTCGCTCCAGGTTCGCGCCGGCGAGATCGTCGGCATCGCGGCCGTGGCGGGCAACGGGCAGTCCGAACTGGCACAGGTCATCACCGGGCTGCGAGCCTGCACAGGACGGGTCGTCGTGCACGGCCGGAACATCGCGGGCCGTCCATCGCGCGTGGCCATCGCCTCGGGTGTCGGGCACGTCCCCGAGGACCGCGCCGGGGTCGGTAGTGCCCCCAACCTGTCGCTCGTGGACAACCTCATCCTGCGGCGGTTCCGCCACGCCCCGGTCGCCCGCGGCCCGTTCCATGACGAGGGTGCCGCGCGGTCCAAGGCCCAGCAGCTGCAGGTCGCCTACGCGATCTCCGCCCCCACCATCAACGCCCCGGTGCGGATCCTGTCGGGCGGAAACCTGCAGCGGCTCATCCTCGCGCGCGAGATCGACTCGGCCCCGAGTCTTTTGGTCGCGGTCCAGCCGACGCGCGGCCTGGACGTCGGGGCGATCGAGGGCGTCCACCAGCTGCTGCTCGACCTCCGCGCGCAGGGCACGGCGCTCCTGCTGATCTCTGAAGAGCTCGAGGAGCTGCTGGCACTGGCGGACCGAATCCTGGTCATGTACGAGGGCCGCGTGACGGCCGCCTTCGACGCCCCAGGCGTGCACCACGTCGACGCGATCGGGCTGCATATGACCGGCGGCGCCGGAGCGGCGCCCGAGGAGAGGGGCGCCCGATGACCATCCGGTTCGAGCCACGCGGCGAGGCCCCGCCGTGGCTGTCGCCCGTGCTGACGTTGGCGGCCGTCGTCGTCGCCCTGGCGATCGGCGCCGTCGTCCTGGCGTTCGTGGGAGGCGACCCGATCCGCACCTACCTCCATATCGTCGACGCGGCGTTCGGCGACATCGGCGTCCTATCCGACACCCTCGTCAAGGCCACCCCGCTGATCCTGACCGGACTGGCCTGTGCACTCGCCTTCCGAATGCGCCTCTGGAACATCGGCGCCGAGGGGCAGTTCCTGCTTGGGGCGTGGGGCGCCAGCGCCGTCGTGCTCTGGCCGATCGTGCCGGCGGGCACCCCGGCCGTCGTCGTCATCCCCGCGATGATGCTCGCGGGGGCCGTCGCCGGGGCCGTCTGGGGGCTCATCCCGGGCGTGCTCAAGGCGCGCCTCGGCGTCAACGAGATCATCACGACGCTGATGCTCAACTACGTCGCCCTGGCGTGGATCCAGTTCTGGGTATTCGGGCCGTGGAGCGAGGGCGGCTTCCAGCAGACGGTGCCGTTCGCCAGGGAAGCGTGGCTGCCAAGGCTCACCGATTTCGCGGACCAGTTCCCGCTGCTGGCCGGGCTGACCACGCACCTCGGGCTGGTCTTCGCCCTGGTCGCGACCGCGGTCATGTCCGTCGTGGTGTCGCGGACCCGGTGGGGCTACGAGATGCGGCTCATCGGAGACAACGCCCGTGCCGCTCGTTACGCCGGCATCGACATCGCGCGGTACGTCATCGTGGTCTTCGCCATCTCAGGTGCGCTCGCCGGGCTCGCCGGGATGAGCGAAGTTTCGGGGGTGGTCCACCGGCTCCAGGACCGCATCTCGCCGGGCTACGGGTTCACGGCGATCATCATCGCGTACCTGGCCCGCCTTGGGCCGTGGCGGGTGGTCGTCGCCTCAATCCTGTTCGGCGCCCTCATCCTCGCCGGCCGCGAGATCCAGCCGTCGGGCGTGCCCGCGATGATCCAGGGAATCATCATGTTCTGCCTGATCGCCGCCGACGTCCTGGTCCGCTATCGCATCCGGCTCGGCGGCCGGGTGGCGGCGACCACGTGATCGACCTCACGCTCATCCTGGCGGCCGGCGTCGCGAGTGGCACGATCCTGCTCTTCGCCGCGGTCGGCGAGATCTTCGCCGAGCGGGCCGGCGTCCTCAACCTCGGGGTCGAGGGAATGATGCTCATCGGCGCCGTGGCCGGGTTCTCGGTGGCCGCCTCGACCGGCGACCCGTGGGTCGGCCTCGTTGTGGCGATGCTGGGCGGGGGCCTGCTCAGCCTGGTCCACGCCGTGATCACGATCCACTTCCGGGCCGACCAGGTCATCTCCGGACTGGCCCTGACGTTCCTGGGCACCGGGCTCGCCCGCGTCCTGGGTGACGGGTTGTCCAGCGCCGGCGCGGTCGCCACCCTCCCCCGCTTCACCGTCCCCGTGTTCGCCGACATCCCGTTCATGGGACCAGTGCTGTTCCGCGAGCAGAGCGTCCTGACCTACGTCGGTCTGCTGCTGGTGCCGCTCGCCTGGTACTGGATCGATCGCACGAGACCTGGCCTCCACCTGCGGGCGGTCGGCGAACGCCCAGGGGCCGCGGACGCGCAGGGCATCGGCGTCGTCCGGCTGCGTTACGCGTATGTGCTGGTCGGCGGACTACTGGCAGGTCTCGCCGGGGCGACCATCACGCTGGCCATCTCGCCCGGCTGGTTCGGTGATCAGACCGTCGGCGGCCGCGGCTGGATCGCGATCGGTCTGGTGATCTTCGCCCAATGGAGCCCGATCCGCGCCGCGCTCGGGGCCTACCTGTTCGGAGCGATCTTTCGGCTCATCCTTGACCTCCAAGGCGTCCCCACCATCCTGGGCGTCGTGAACCCGTTCCAGGCGGGTCGGTCGGCAACGTTCTTCCTGGAGATGCTGCCGTACCTGTTCGTGATCGTCGTCGTGATCATCGGGTCGCGCGAGGCGCTCCGGCGTCGCGTCGGGGCACCCGCGGCGCTCGGAATCCCGTACGTCCGGGGTGAGCGCGGGGCCTGACTGGAGAACGGCGCGGCGTCGGCGTCGGATCGCGTGGCCCCGTCGCGCGACTGTGGGTCGACGCCAGACACTGAGCTCATCGCGAAGGGCCTTCTCGCCATCGTTCCGCGACTCCCAGGCGCGCTCCGATCAGGTGGAGAGCGCCCCCTCGCCGCTCAATGCCTGCTGTCGACTCTGAGTCGCGCTTCCCGTCAGGCCGACATTCCGTGCGCGGCGTGGCCGACGTTCCGCGCGGCTGAGGCAGCCGGGGCCTGACTGGAGAACGGCGCGGCGCCGGCCTTCCGATCCCCTACTCGTCCTCGTGGGCGTCGAGGCCAAGGAGCTCCATCTGGACGAAGTCGTTGGTGTCGAACTCGAGCTGACGAGGGGCAAACGGCGAGCGGTCCTCGCCTGGCGGACCGATCGGAGCGAACTCGACGACCACGCGCTCGTCGCCCTGGACGAGCGTGTAGACGAGCAGCTGATCGGGCCGCGTCTCGAACTCGAGGTGCTCGAAGGAATCGATGTTCAGGGTGATCGCCAGCGGCGTGAAGTAGGTCGAGATGTCGTCGGCATCCACCACGATCCGCTCGACCCAGCCGGTACCGTGGGCGATGACCTCACGCCCACGCAGGTAGCGGTACCCAACCGTCTGCTTCAGCAGCGGGCGAAGGAGGTGGAGCATGTCCGCCCGGCTGGAGACGACGCCCTGATTGACGAAGAACTTCGCCGCCGGCTGGCTCGACATGCGGGCGTCTCCTCAGGGCACGGAGGGTGGACGGTCGGACGGATGGTACCGCACGCCGATCCCGGCGTCCCCGATGACGAGGCGGCGGGTAACCATCCCGATGTCTGTGCTGATCCTGCAGGCGACCGCCCGAGTCCCCCGCCTTGCCCGTGGCCCTGCCCTGCTCGACAAGGGAGCGTGATGCCGTGGCGCATCATCTGGCAACGCTCCACGCTGAGCGGCCCGGCGTCTCACCCAGAACCTTGGGGGGCGCCGCGCACGAATAGCGTGAAGTTGATCCCCCCGCGGATCATCGCTTCCGAGTCCGACTGCGCGCAGCCGACGGCGGCCTGATCCGGCACAGCGAACTGGATGCTTCCTGCGGCGGTCATGAGGCGCGCCCGGGGCGGTGCTCAGGGAAGTCCATTCGGCCGGAGGGCGCCTGACACGCGATCAGCGGCTTCGCATCGAATGGCGCGGAGGAGCAGCCCAGACCGCTCGCCCGCGCCACGAATTCACTCCGCGTTGGCGCCCGGAGTGGCGCCCGGAGTGATGCCGAGCTGCCCGAGAAACTCGAGCTGATCGAAGTAGATCCGCTCTGCGGCGATCTTGCCCTCCCGGACCTGCTGGACCGTCACGAAGCGCATGCGGACCGAGCGGCCGCTGGGTGGCAGTGTCCCTGCCGGCGTGGCGAACGGGCCGGTCTGGGTCCCGCTCAGTACCTCCTCGCTCATGACGAGGTCAGCGTTTGCGACCCGCGCGACGAGTTCGATCCGTGCGTCTGGCAGTGCGGTCCAGAGCGCCTGCTGCAGGCTGGCCACGGCCTCCTGGCCTTGGATGATGACCCCCGGCTGGGTCCACTGGATGTCGGCGGTTTCGTTCGCCGAGTGAGCTTC
>JAUSJS010000362.1 GCA_030647575.1 Candidatus Limnocylindrales bacterium
TCATCGCCCAGGCGCCCGACCGCGTCAGCATCGTCCGGGCAGACTTGGAGACCGATCGAGTCGCCGCAGTCCGGCGGCAGATTCCGGCGCTGGTCAATCGGCGGTCCGGGGAGTACGGCCTGTAGCCCCAGAACGTTGAGGCGTCGCAGCCACGACGGGATGAGTACGTCGCGGTGCCCCAGCTGGTACCTCCGGGTCAGTTCCGCTCGATGCGGATCGGCACAGTCTGCGCTGCATGAAGAAGCGCACTACCGCCGCAATCCTGTGGCTCTACGCCGGGTCGCTCCTGGCCGACATGTTCGGGGTCAATCCCGTGATGGGTCTGATCCCGGGCATCGCCTTCGCCGGTCTGATCGCGGCTGCCCCGCCTCGGATCGCGTGGGTTCCGCGCCGGGTCCGCGGTCGGCTCGATGGTCGGACGTAGCCCAGGACCATCAGCAATCCAGACCAGGACCATCGGGCCCCACCCCCGCAATGTCTGCCGAAAGGTCGAAAACCCAGCGTGAGTGACATGACGAATCTCTCCACATTCCGCCGGCGAAGCTCGCGGCGAAAGAGCTCGGGCCAGGCGCTCGTCGAGCTATCGGTCATCTCGATCGTCATGCTCCTGCTGTTCGGAACGGTGCTCGATTTCGGGCGGCTGTTCTACTCGCAGATCACGGTCGAGAACACCGCCCGGGCGGGCGTCCTGGTGGCGGCTCGCGCGCCGACGTCGTACACGGGGGATTGTCCGCTGCCTGCCGCCGATACCAACAAGATCGGTTGCGCGATCGGCGCCGAATCTCGTGGATCTGGCGTGACCGTCGGGTCGGCCGAGGTAACGGTCACCTGTGAGGATCTGTCTGGTACCACATTGGGTCAGGTCCCCGGGCCCCCGAGCTGTGACCCGGATCCGCAGCCGGATTTCCGATCGCGGGTCACGATCTCCAAGCAGTTCACGTTCCTCATGCCGCTCCTGTCGGCCATCCTGGGCAACAGCCTCACGATGACAGCCAGTGTGGCGGCGGACCAGGAGTCGGTCCCGGCGGATGCCACGGTCCTGCCGTCGCCGACACCTGGCCCAACGCCGACCCCTTCCCCGACGCCCACGCCGACCCCCACGCCGACGGCGACCCCCACCCCGACGCCGGTGCCGACGCCGTCTCCGACGCCGACACCTTGCGCCGCGGGGTTCGCCCCGATGCCGGACCTCGTCGAGGGCGCCACGGCCGGATCGACGGAAACCGTCGCGCAGGCCCGAGCGGAGTGGCTTACCGCTGGCTTCGATCCAGCCAGGTTCATCCCCGGTAGCGGGTCGACCAACAAGACCGTGCTGACCCAGACGACAACGCCAGGCGACTGCTACAACGTGGCCACGGCCAGTGTGACGGTGACCCACTCGTGAGCGCGCGACGACGTTTTGGGAAGCCCGCCACCCGCGGGCAGAGCCTCGTCGAGTTCGCGCTCGTCCTTCCGGTCTTTCTCTTGCTCCTCTTCGGCGTCATCGACGGTGGTCGAGCCATCTTTGCCTACAACCAGATGTCTCAGGTCACCCGAGCGGTCGCCCGGGTGGCGAGTACCACGTGCTTCGAGACGACACCGGCATGCGACGAGACCACCGGCTCCATCGCAACCAGCATCGCCAGCCAGGGGGCCGGCTACCAGAGCCCCGTCACCTGGACCGTGCAATGCGTCGATCCAGAAACAGGCTCGATCCGGACGTCGGGCTCGAACATCTGCATGGTCGGGGACCTGGTGCGCGTGTCCATCGCGGCGTCATTCAGCCTGCTCACGCCGGTTGCGAGCTCATTCGGGCCCGTGAACGTCGGCTCCACGACAGAACAGGAGATCCTCCAGTGAAGCACCTTGACGTCCTCCGGCAGGTCGCCCCCGCCCGATCCCGTCGGCGGCCCGAGGTCGGCCAGGCCCTGGTTCTGTTCGCGCTGAGCCTGGTTGGTTTGCTCACGATGACCGGTCTGGTCGTCGATGTCGGTGGTGCGTGGGCGCAGGTCCGCACCGAGCAGAAGGTGGCCGACGTCGCTGCCCTGGCCGGCGCCACGGCCGAGGCAAATGGCGCACTTCGGGCGCAGATCATCCAGACAGCGATCGACTCCGCGGTCGCGAATGGCTACACGGCCGCGGAAGTGCAGGTGAACATTCCCCCGACGAGTGGCAAGTACGGCCCGGGGGGCGCCGGGTATAACCCCCGCCCCCCAGGCGGCCCATCAGGCGCCTGGAGCGACAACCGTTGCTTGCCGGACGAGTACCCGTGCTGGATCGAGGTCGTCATCAATCGCGAACACGCCAACAGCTTCAGCCGCGTCGTCGGGCTCAATTCCTTCGGCGTGACGGCGCGCGGCGTGGCGGTCGGCGGCATCGCCAACACGGTCACCAACGGTGCATCGCCGCTCATGTTCAACTACGAGTCGGTCACCAAATACGGGAAGACGCCCACCAAATATTGCGATCCTCATCCGAGCAAGTGCATTCCCAATTCCTCGTGGCCCCTCGAAGCCGAGCAGTTCGCCTGGACGACCTACTGCCTCAGCCCTGTCAACTGCAACGTCAACAGCGCCGAGGCAGTGGCGATCATCGAGGGTGGCAACTTCCAGATCACAATCACCATGGACATGTATCTCGGGCCCCACAACAACGGCCAGAAGACCGCTGTCTGCCATGCCCTGCTCGACCAGTACCCGGACGGCGGAGACCTGTCCGTCTCGATCAATGACGACAACGGCAATCTCGCGGGGTTCTGGATCTGGCACCTCGACACCGCGAACAGCGACTGCGAGGGTCCAGAGGGCGAAGTGCTCTCCGGCTGGTTCGTCGACGACATCACGGACACGTTGCCTCTGACGATCACTGCAGGCGGGAGCACCCCCACCTTTGGGAAGTACGTCGTCCGCCTGGTCGAGTAGGGATCGGGCAATCGCGCCG
>JAUSJS010000363.1 GCA_030647575.1 Candidatus Limnocylindrales bacterium
AGAGTGATGGCGGACCAGGCCGGCCGCCTCTCGTTCGCCCACGGGAGTGCCTTCACGACCGAGCCGCTCGAGGCGTATGCGGCCGAGCTTGGGCCGCACCTCCCCGTCGATGACCCGCGCATCTACCCGGTGAGCGGCGGCTCGGAGGCGATCGAGACGGCGCTCAAGCTGGCTCGCGCCTACCACCTCGCCCGCGGCGAGGCGGAACGCTGGATCGTCTTCTCGCGCTGGGGCAGCTATCACGGCAACACGCTCGGCGCCCTGGACCTGTCCGGGCGGAAGCCGCTGCGCCGGCCGTACGAGAGCTGGCTGGGGCGTTTCCGCCACGTGTCGGCGGCTTACCCGTACCGGGCCGGCCTGACCGGTGCCAACGCGCTCGGGACGGCGGACGAGCTGGCCGCCGAACTGGATCGAGCCTTCGATGCCGCCGGTCCCGGGACGGTGGCGGCCTTCGTGGCGGAACCGATCGTGGGGGCCACCCTGGCCGCGGCCGTTCCGCCGGACGGCTATTGGCCGGCGATCGCCGAGGTCTGCCGGCGTTACGGCGTCCTGCTCATCGCCGACGAGGTGATGACCGGGTTTGGCCGGACGGGGCGCTGGTTCGCGCTCGATCACTGGGGCGTCCGCCCGGACATGCTGGTCGCGGCCAAGGGTGTAACCTCCGGCTACTGGCCATTCGGCTTCGTCGCCGCCTCCGACGAGATATACGCCGCGGTGACCGCCGGATCCGGGTTCGTCCACGGCTTCACCTACTCGCACGGGCCGGTTGCCGCGGCGGTCGCCGGCGAGGTCCTGCGCATCCTCGAGTCCGAGAACCTGGTCGAGGCGAGCGCGACGAAAGGGGAGCGCCTCATGGCGAACCTCCGGGCCAGGCTGGGCGACGACCCGCACGTGGGCGAGATCCGCGGCCGCGGCCTGCTGGTCGGCGTCGAGCTCGTTGCCGATCGGGCCAGCCGGGAGCCGTTCCTGCGTACGGCGCGGATCACCGAGGCGGTCGTTCGCGCGGCGCGCGATCGCGGCCTGCTGGTCTACTCGGGGACCGGCAACGCCAACGGCGTCGATGGCGACACGATCCTGCTGGGGCCCCCGTTCGTCATCACCGACGCCGAGCTCGAGCAGGTCGTCGAGCGTCTGGGCGAGGCGATCGAAACGGCCGTGATCGCCGCGCCCGTCGCGTAGCGGTAGGCCTGACGTGGGCTGAGGGCCTCGGCGTTGGACGGCTACGTCCAGAAGGAGCGCGGTGGCGACCCACCCGGCGATGGGGGAGTCGGTCGCTTCCAGCCGCTCACCTGGGACGGATGCCTCGGCCGACGTCACGGAGCAGGAGCGCGGCGCCAAGCGCCACGAGCAGGATCGGCACGATCAGCCCCCCGGCGGCCGGGCTGCTGATGCTGACGCCACCGACCAGGGCCAGCAGGCCGCCGAACCAGAGCTGCCAGCCCCAACCGCCGCCGGACGCGGCGCGGACCGCGGCGATGAACAGGAAGGCGATCCCGAAACTGAAGGTGCTGAGCCCGCTCGCCTGGACGCCGGCCGCATTCAGCAGGCCTGGCACCGCGAGCGCCGTGATGATCGCGCCGGCGTAGAGCGAGCCGGTGCCACGGTCGACCGCCCATTTGACCAGGAACGCCAGCCCGATCGCCAGGACGAGGACCGAGCCGAGCGATTCGAACTCCGGGTAGACCTGCTGGACGAGGAGGAGGCCGCCGAACACCAGCAGGAAGATGCCGATCCACGGCAGCCCTGGCCTGCGGGTGTCGTCCGGACCCCACTCCCACCGGTGGATCCGGGCGTTGCCGGGTCCGGGGACTCGGCCGCCGCCGGCCGGTCCCAACCGCGTCAGCGGGTCGTCTCGGTCGTCCATTCGTCGCCTCCTGGTGAGCAGTATCCGCCCTCCGAGTCAACCGGTTGGATGCGGCGCCTCGCCGGCCAGACACCATGAGCCGCGGCTTGGACCATTCCAGCCTGGTTGGCCAACAGGACACGGGATCGCCGAATGGGCCGGCCCTCGAACGGGAATGAGACAACGTCACGTCACGTTCACCAACCGCGATGGCAAGGACGACGGTGAAGCGCGGTCCTCACCAGGCGGACTGGAATCCGGGCCGTCTGGACTGGAATTCGCTCCGTCGGATCGCTTGGCTGGTCGCTTACGCCAGCCCTGTTGGAACCGGATCCCGCTCACTCGCAGCGCCTGGGTCGTCGTCATCCACGTGGCTGAAACCGAGCCGATCGACGAGGCGACCCAGAATCCCAGGCGCCCACCAGTTCCAGCGGCCCATCAGGCGCATCGTGGCGGGCACCAGCAGCACCCGGATGATCGTGGCATCGACCGCCACCGCGATCGCCATCCCGACGCCGATGCTCTTGATCGTGATGACCTCGGCAAGGGCGAAGGCAGCGAAGACCGTGATCATGATCAGGGCGGCGCCGGTGATCACGCCGGCCGTCCGGGCGAGGCCCTCGGCGACCGACGCGCGATTGTCCGCGGTCCGGCGATAGGCCTCCTGGATCCGCGACAACAGCAGGACCTCGTAGTCCATCGACAGGCCGAAGATCACGCTGAACATGATGATCGGGTTGCCCGCGATCGTGTACCCGAGCGGCTCGAAGGCGAGGACGTTGGACAGGTTGCCGTCCTGGAAGATCCAGACCAGCGCGCCGAAGCTGGCACTGATCGATAGCAGGGTCATGATCACGGCCTTGAGCGGCAGGATCAACGAGCCGAACAGCAGGAACAGGATCGCGCCGCTGGCGACCAGGGTCAGCCCAACGGCCCACGGCGCGCGTTCACCCTGTGACACGAGGAAGTCGTAGGCCGTCGCGGCGCTGCCGCCGACCTGGGTCGAGATGCCGTCGCCGGGCTCCATTGCGCGGATGATGGGAATCAGGTCCGTCGCGGCCGGCTTGGCCGGTGGGATCGGACTGATCGCATCGAGCCTGACGGTCGACCCGCGCACATACCGCTCGAGCAGGGCATCGAGGCCGGCCGGGCGCAGCCCGTCGGGAAGGGCATAGAGGGCGGCCACCTGGTCCGGCGTCACGGGCGTGCCGCTCTGCGGGTCGCTGATCGAGAAGGGACCCTCCACCCGATCAACCCCATCGAGGGCCGTGATCCGGGCCGCGTAATCCGCCACCGCCCGGATGGCGGCCGCGTCCGTCGGCGAGCCCTCGACGTCGGCGAGGATCACGACCGGTGTCGTCTCGCCGGCCGCGAACTCGGTCTGGAGGGCGACGTACGCATCGCGGCTCTCCACCCCGGCCGGGTAGATCTCGGCGCCTGGCACGCCCTGCTCGAGGCGGAGGACCGGGCTGCCGGCGATGAGCAGGACCGCCAGGGTGGGGACGAGGACCGTGATCGGCCGGCGCATGACGGCCAGGGCGAGCCGTTCCCAGCGCGAGGCACGGGCCGCTGCCGGGAGATCCGAGGAGGCCCGGAAGCGGCCGACGAGGCCGCCGAGGGTCAGGGCGTTGATGCGTGGCCCCAGCATTCCGAGGACCGCCGGCAGGAAGGTCAGGGCGAAGGTCACCGAGCAGAGGGCGACCAGCGCTCCGGCGATGCCGATCGAGCGAATGGCCGGCGCCTCGAACAGGAGCAGGCCTGACAGGCCGATGGCGACGGCGATGCCGCTGAACGCGACAGCCTTGCCGGCCGTGCCAATCGCCCGTTCCACGGCCTCCCCGACCGTCCGGCCGCGGCGCAGCTCCTCGCGATATCGGCTGACGATGAAGAGCGAGTAGTCGATGGCCAGGGCGAGCCCGAGCATCGTCGCGATGTTCAGGACGAAGATGCTCATCTCAACCTGCTGCGCGACCAGGTAGATCAGGGCGAGGCTGCTCGGGATCGCCAGCCCGGCCACGAAGAGCGGCATGCCGGCGGCCACGACGGAGGCGAACACGAGGATGAGGACGAGGGCGGCGATCGGCAGCGAGACCACCTCCGCCTTCTGCAGGTCCTCCTCGGACTGGACGGCCGAATCCCTCGTGATCGGCCCGTAGCCGGTCAGCTGGTACGAGTAGCTGGCAGGCGGCACGATGGCGGCGCGGATGTCGTCCACGGCCGCCACCGAGTCCTCGTCGGTCAGATCCAGCCGGATCACGACGTAGGCGGCGTCTCCCGCCTTGCTGATAAAGCGCGCATCTCCGGTGTCCGCGTAGCCCAGCAAGCCGGTCACCCGGGAATCGTCGGCCAGGCCGGCCACCGCCGTCGCGACCGCCCCCTGGAACTCGGGCGACGTCGCGTCCGCGCCCGGCTGCTCAGAACGGAAGACGGCGATGACCGCGCTCTTCCCGGCGCCGAACTGGCGATCGAGGCGGGCCGACACGTCGGCCGATTCGGACGTGGCGTCGAGCCAGCCGCCGGCGCTCAGCGCGGACGAGGTCTGGGTCGCCAGGCTGCCCGCCGCAACCGCCACGATGACCGCCAGCAGGGCCACCGGACGGCGGAACCGATAGACGAACGCTCCCCAGCGGGTGAACATGGGACGACCCTCTTCGTGGCATGGCGGACGGGCGAACCATAGAGAATGCTCATTCGCTGTGTCAAGGGAGTTCGCTTGCGTTGAGCGCGGCGGGCAGGGTAGATTTATGGAAGCGAACGTTCGTGTTAGGAGCCGAAGTGCCTCGCGTCAGTGCCGCCCACGAGCAGGAAGTCCGCGACCGGATCGTCGGGGCGGCCGTTCGGGTCTTCAGCGACAAGGGCTTCCACAGCTCGACCATCGCCGACGTCTGTCGCGAGAGCGGCCTCTCCGTCGGCGCGATCTACACCTACTTCTCGAGCAAGGAAGAGCTGTTTCGCCAGAGTTGCGACCTGATCGCGGCCCGCGGCCTCGACGAGCTCGCCGAGCGGCTTCTCAGCGCGACCACGACGGCCGAGCGGATGACCATCGCAATCGGCCTCTATGTCGAGACCATCGACGAGTACGCCGGCGCGCCCGGCCAGATCTCACTGGTGCAGGCGTGGGCCGAGGCCGACCGCGAGCCCGGCGTGCGCGAGATGCTGTCGGCGCGCCGCGAGCGACTGGTCGGTGCCGGCCAGTTCCTCCTTCGCCAGGGAATCGCCAGCGCCGAGCTGCCGGCGTGGCTCGATGTCGACGCGGTCACCCGCGGCTTCCTCGGCCTGCTGGACGGGCTGCTCCTCCAACGGATCGAAGCCGGCAGCGCCTATCGGCCGGGCGATCTGCAACGGCGCGCCGGCGCGGTGCTGGAGCTCATCCTCGCCGCAGCGGGTGCTCCGCGCCCGAGCCTCCCGGCGGCACCGGGTCGGGCAGGCGCCGTCGAGCGCGCAGGGGCGATCTCGACGGCGTAGCATCGGGCCGATGGCCCACGTCCAGACTGTCCTCGGACCCCTCGAGCCTGCATCGCTCGGATTCACCCTGCCGCACGAGCACACCCAGATCGCGCTCTGGCACATCGATGGACGCTGGGACTACTGTCAGCTGACGCGCGATGAGCCGGTCATCCTCGAGGAGCTCGCCGGTTTTCGCGCCAGGGGCGGGAGCGGCCTGGTCGACCTGACGCTGCCCGGCGTCGGTCGCGATCCAGGCTGGCTTCATCGGCTGGCCGAGGCCAGTGGGCTTCATCTCGTGATGGGCTGCGGCTGGTACCGGACCGCCTACTACCCGCCGGAGGCACGGATCGACCGCCGCTCGGTCGACGACCTCGCCGACGAGCTGGTCGGCGAGGCCCTGGCCGGGGTGGGGGAAACCGGCGTACGGCCGGGGATCATCGGCGAGACCGGCACGGACAAGCCGTGGATATCTGCCGTCGAAGAGCGGGTTCACCGGGCGGCCGCCCGTGCCGCCTCGCGAACCGGTCTGGCCATCACGACCCACGCCGTGATGTCGGCGGTCGGCCTCGCCCAGCTGCGAATCTTCGAAGAGGAACGGGCCGATCTCTCGCGGGTCGTCATCGGGCATGCCGACTCCTATCCGGTCCTGAGCCATTACCTGGAGATCGTGCGCCGCGGAGCGAACCTCGAGCTCGACTTCCTCGGGATGTCGTTCACCCCGATCGAACGGCACGGCGAGGGCCGAATCGTGGAGCTGCTGTGCGAGCTGCTCGCGCGCGGCCACGCGGACCGCATCCTGCTGAGCCAGGACGTCTGTCACGACTCACAGCTCACCCGCTACGACGGCCACGGCTATGTGTATCTCGCGGAGTCGTTCCTGCCCCGCCTCCGCGCTGCCGGCGTTTCCGACAGCGAGATCGAGACGATGACCGTGCTGAATCCGCGGCGGCTGCTGACGATCGGCTAGGACCCTGCGAGGGAGCCGTTCGTACCGCGTCGCGTCGTCGCCCTGGTCCGCGCGTCAGCCCTCGAGGGTGGACTCGACGCTGAGTGCCACGTTGCCGATGAGCGCCTGGCTGATCGGGCAGCCGGTCCTGGCCTCCTCGGCGGCGGCGTCGAAGTCGGTGGCTGACATCCCCGGAACCCGGCCGCGGACCGTCAGGGCGCTGGACACGACCCGCCAGCCGGCTTCGCGCTTGTCGAACGTCACCTCCGCGGCGACGTCGAGGCGCTCCGGCGGGCTGCCCGCCCGTCCCAGAGCACCGGACAGCGCCATGGCGAAGCAGGCCGCATGTGCGGCGGCGACCAGCTCTTCCGGACTCGTCTTGCCGGCCGGCCCCTCGGTCCGCGCGGCCCACGACACGGCGAGGTCCGAGAACACTGCCGACGAGATGGCGCTGACCGTACCTGAGCCGGTGCTGAGAGGGCCGGACCAAATGGCCTCGGCGCGTCGGATGGCAGCCATCGGGAACGCTCCTACGCGGGTTAAGTGGTAGGGCATGGTCCCACACCTGGCGCGATCACGTGGCGCACGCCCCCTCGGCGGCGTCTCTGCGCGCCGGCTTCGGGTCCATCACCCGTACCAATGCCCCACCTCGACCCGTGACCCCTAGCCCATACCGTGGGGCCCTGGTCGCGCCGACGATCTTCACGTGCCCACCGCCGTCCGCCGCCTCGGCGCTTCACTGTTCGCGGGCCTGCTCCTTGTCTCGCTCGCGGGACCGGCTGCCGCCGCGCTGCCGGCCTTCGACCTGACGACCCTGGTGCAGGCCGAGGCCAACCTCGGCTCGCTGGTCAATGCCGAGCGCACGACGAACGGCCTGGTCGCCCTGCAGCTCGATCCGGACGTGATGGCGATTGCCCGCCAGCGTGCGGAAACGATGGCTGCCACGGACCTGTTCAGCCACAAGAATCCGGACGGCAGCGACGTGTTCGACGCCATCGCCGCCGCCGGTATCCCCTGGTTCGGGGCGGGCGAGGTGCTCGTCTGGAACACCTATGCCACCGAGGCCGACTCGACGGCCCAGGCCGTTGCCGCCTGGCTGGGATCGCCGGCGCATCGCTCGATCCTGCTGTCGGCCGACTTCAACTACGCGGGCTTCGGCGCCGCCGTGTCGCCGATCAGCGGCCATCGCTACTACGCGGGCGTCTTCCTCAAGCGAACCGACCGCACCGCCGCCTGGACGAAGGCCGGAACGACCTCCGTGCGCGTCCTCGACGCCACTCGGGCCCGGGTCACGGTCCGTTGGACGGGTGGCGATCCGCGCTTGCAGGTCCTCACCGCCGGGCTGCGGGACTACGAGGTGCAGCGGCGCGTCGTCGGTGGCGCCTGGCGGTCGCTCGGATTGCGGACGACGACAACTGTGACCGAGACGCTCCCGCGCGCCAGGACCTACGAGTACCGCATCCGAGCGCGCGATCGAGCCGGCAACCGCGGCATCTGGAGCGTGGTCGCCGTCAGGGTCTGAGCCGGCCACGACGCCCCAGCCGCTCGCGGACCGCCTTCGCGAGCGGGCGCTGAACCGCGGTCCTCGGGAGTGCGATTCGGCGGGCGCCGTTGAACCGCGCGTGTGCCTGGAGCGCGGCCACCAGCGCGTCCACGAACCCGTCCACACGGAGCGGCTCGAAGCCGTCCTCCCACCACTGCCCGACGACGCGCAGGACGCCCGTTCGGCGGTCGACCCGCGGCTCGATACGGCCGACCAACCGGTCGCCGTAGAGTACCGGCAGCACGTAATAGCCCCAGCGTCGCCTGGCCGCCGGGACATAGACCTCCCAGACGTAGTCGAAGCCGTAGAGCGAGCGCAGGAACTCACGATCCCACACGAACGGGTCAAGCGGGGCGAGGAACGCGACGCCCGGCGCCCCATCCGAGGGGGCCTCCACCCGACCGCGGTCCTCCTCGGATTCGGGAGCGCGGGCCGCGTCGGCGAGCAGGTCGAGCTCCTCGGCGAGCACGAAGCGCTCGCCCCGGATCCCGTCGATCGCGACCGGGACGAGCCTCCCCGCCTCGACCAGCTCGGCGAGCAGCTCTCCGCGGGTCGGCACGTCCGGTCGGCCCGCTGACCGTCCGGCGGGCGCCGTCCCGTACCACAGCTCGGCACTCCCTGAGCGACCGAGGAGGCCGTGCGCCCGGTAGCGCGACAGCAGCTTGTGGCGACGCTGCTCGCGCTCGGGCGGCCGATCGGCCAGCAGGTTGGCGGGGAAGAGCCGTTCGACCAGGTCGTAGACGCGGCGGTTGCCGTCTCGCCGCGCCAGCCCGAGGACCCCGGCTTCCGCGAGCGCCTCGAGGATCGCCCGGACCTGGTTGGTCGGCCGCCAGTACCAGTCGATCGCAGCGCGGGGCTCGACGTCGGTGGCGGACAGCGGGCCGTCACGCCGGATCCGCTCGAGCAGCTCGTCGACCAGTGGGGCGTGGTCGCGAAACGCGGCCAGCCCGTGCTCATCGAGGTTCTGGTCCCAGGTGACGCGATACCAGGGCAGCTCGGCCGTGGGGAGCAGGGACAGGCCCTTGTTGTAGGCCTCGAACAGGCGGCGATCCCGGTAGAGCAGCCCGTCTGTCCAGGCCCGCTGGTAGTCGGAAATCCGGGCCGCGAGGACGAGGTCGTGATTGCGTCCGGTCACGTCCAGCGGATCGAACTGGAGCGAGCCGAGACGCTCGACGACACGCAACACCGACGCTGGCTCAGATGGCAGGGCGCGCGGCGGCAGGAGCAAGTGGCGGGCGGCCATGAAGCGCCGCGCCGTCGCTCGGTCGAGCTGCTGGGGGGAAGCCATTTGCCCGATGGTACGGGAGCCGTTGCGGCGTCGCGAGACCGCCTTTGTCACGTTCCCGCCACGTCCTGCAAGGTCCGCGACGTGGCCCGGTTGGAAGGCTCGGGCGTATCCTTTGAGCCGTCACAAGTCGCACGGCGGAGGCAATCCGATGCCTGAGCTCACCGTCAAGGAGGTCCGTCTGCCGGAGCTCCATCTGCCCGAGATCAAGCGCGACGAAATCGTCCGCACGCTCTCCGGAGTCCATCTTCCCGAGGTCGACCTGGCGAAGGCGAGGCGGGCCAGGATCAGGGTCCCGGCCATGACCCTGACACGGTCCGACGTCGGCAAGCTGGTGGCGGCTGTCGGTGCCGTCGCCCGGTTCATGCGCCCCACGCCCAGCCGCGGACGCTGGCTGACTGGCCCGTTCGGTCGCCGCTCGCGCTCGCCAATCGCCCGGATCGTCCAGCCTCGACCGCGCCAATCGCGCTGGCCGATCGCCTTCGGCGCGATCATCGTTGCCGCCTTCTGCGCCTGGGCGCTGCTGCGCCGCCCGGCGTTTCGGCAGCGAGTCGACGAGGCGGCGCGACACGCTCGGGAGCGGTTCGACGAGCTGCGCGCCCGGGAGGTCCGTCCGGAAGGGGCCGCCGACGAGCCCATCGCTCCGAGCGCGACCGAGACGCTGGTCAGCGCGCATGTGGACACGGTGGTGGCCGCTACGACGATGTGACCGATACTGCGCCGCCGGGAGGTGGGGAGGTCGGTGTTCGTCCCGCCAGCGTCGCCCCAGCCGATCACGACCCGGACGTGGCCAGCCGTTCGAGCGTGGTCCGAAGGTCGTTGCCAAACCGTCGCGTGCCGATGATCTGCAGGATCAACCCGACGAGGCGGCCCCGCACGCTCGTCGCGATTCGCTCGGACACGACATCGACGTGGCAGCCTCCGCCGGGCCTCGGCGTGATCCGGTAGTCGATCGTGGTGCCCGCCTTGAAGTGCGGTGACTCGACGAGCCGCAGCTCAACGTTGCCGGGCTCCGACCAGTCGTAGTGCTCACGCGCCCAGATCCCGCCGAAGACGTCGGTCCCCTCGGTCACCTCGGCCCACGTGTCGCCAAGCTCGTGGAGCCGGTAGAACTTGGGGTCGAGGTTCGGCCACAGCTCCGGCCGTCGGTCGCTGAAGTCGGTCAGCGCCGCGATGAACTGCTCTGGCGCAACCCTGCCCTCCGCCTCGTAGTGGATCTTCGCCATCGTGCTCCTTCGCGCATTCTTGACCGTATGTCCTGCGAGCGCGCTCAGCGGGCGTGGTCGAGCGTGCACGTCGCGACCATAACCGACGTCCTGCGCCCGATCGGGTCGGAATCCGGTGGATCCTGATCCCCAAGCCCAGTCCGACGGCTCTGCCATGTCGGTTATGGTCACCCGATGCACATGGCTCGTGCGTCGACGGGGTGCGACGCAGCGCCGCTCGACCGAGATCAGCGCTCCTGTCTGACGATCAGCACGCTCCAGCCGATCAGGTCGCATCCGAGGTAGTGCGGCGCGCCCTCGCCCGGTGTGCAAGCCGGACAACCCCAGGGCGTGAGGCCGCCTTCATCGGGCACGAAGGCGACATCGCAGACGTTTTCGGACGGGTCGCAGTGGCGCCCGTGGCACGTGCAGGCGCAATAGACCCAATGCTCACAGGTGCAGCGTGCCGACGGTGATGCAGGCCGGATCACGCTTGATGGGAACGGGGTCGATGCGAACATGTGGCTCTCCTCGCCGCGCCGCCAGTCCGCGGTCGTCGCGCGAGCCGGTGTTGTTCTCATTGTCCGCCTCGCGTCAAATCCGGTTACGCTCACGGGGGGACGCACGACAGCACTGGTATGGTGGATCCGTGACCAGAAGGCACCAGCGGTTCGCCCTGCACGACGTGACCTTCGCAGGCGCGAGCCTGCCTTCCGCGACCATCGATTGCTGGGAGGACGCGGCCGGGCACGCGCAGTGGAGCGCCCGCGTGGTAACTCGGACCGGGCCGGACCTGGATGAGGGCGAACTGGCCGGACGGACGGCCGACGGTCGAGCGATCAGCGGCCACGTCCTGGTCGCGGGGCGTCAGGTCGGAGCCGGCGGCCGGCGCGAGACGCTCGTTGAGTTCCACGGCTCCGGTGACCTCCACGGCATGGGCGAGCAGCCGGACTGAGCGGGTCGTTGACGCTTCGGTGGTTAATCCCGATAATCTGACTCGGAATTAGACCGAGCCTGGGATGGCCCGCTCGCGACGCCCGAACGGCGCCGACACGAACCAACGACCGGAGACCCGATGACCGCCACCCGCGAGATCGTCACCGACCAGCGTGAGCAATTCGCCTTCCACGACGACATCGCCTACCTGCGCGAGACCAAGCGCGGCTTGACCCGCGCCACGGTCGAGGAGATCAGCGGCTTCAAGGAGGAGCCGGACTGGATGCTCCAGTACCGCCTCCGCGCCTACGAGCACTTCCTGAAGCGCCCGATTCCGACCTGGACGGACGGTCTCGACAAGATCGACTTCGACAAGATCGTCTACTACCGCAAGCCGTCCGAGCGGGAAGAGAAGTCGTGGGATGACGTCCCGGAGCAGATCAAGGCGACCTTCGAGAGGCTCGGCATCCCGGAGGCGGAGCGCAAGTTCCTGGCCGGCGTCGGCGCCCAGTACGACAGCGAGGTCGTCTACCACTCGGTCAAGGAAGAGCTGACCAAGCTGGGTGTCGTGTTCATGGGCACGGACCAGGCCCTCAAGGAATACCCGGAGATCTTCCGCAGGCACTTCGGAACGGTCGTGCCCGCAGAGGACAACAAGTTCTCCGCGCTGAACGCGGCGGTCTGGTCGGGCGGCTCGTTCGTCTACGTTCCGAAGGGCGTCGAGGTCCCGCTGCCGCTGCAGGCCTACTTCCGGATCAACGGCGAGAACACGGGACAGTTCGAGCGGACCCTGATCGTCGTCGACGAGGGCGCCAAGGTTCACTACATCGAGGGCTGCACGGCCCCGATCTACGCGACCGAATCGCTCCACGTCGCGGTCGTCGAGGTCGTCGCCCTGCCGGGCTCCAAGGTCCGCTACACGACGATCCAGAACTGGTCGAACGACGTCTACAACCTGGTCACCAAGCGGGCCCACGCCTACGAAAACTCGACCGTCGAGTGGATCGACGCCAACACCGGCTCGCGCAAGACGGTCAAGTTCCCGGCTATCTACCTGCGTGGCGAGGGCGCCACGGCGGACATCATCAGCGTCGCCGTTGCCGGCAAGGGGCAGCACCAGGACACCGGCGCGAAGGCCGTCCACCTGGCCCCCAACACCCGCTCGCGGATCGTCTCGAAGTCCGTTTCCAAGGACGGCGGCCGGGCGAGCTACCGCGGCCACCTCAAGGTCTCGCCGGGAGCCACGAACGTGGTCGCCAGCGTCCGCTGCGACGCGCTCATGCTCGACGACATCAGCCGCAGCGATACGTATCCTTACATCGACATCCAGGAAGACGACACCTCGATGACCCACGAGGCGACGGTCGGCAAGGTCAGTGCGGAGCAGGTCTTCTACCTGATGAGCCGCGGCCTGACCGAGAACGAAGCGACGAATCTTATCGTCCAGGGCTTCCTGGAGGTCTTCACCAAGGAATTGCCGATGGAGTACGCCATCGAGTTCAATCGCCTCGTGAAGCTCGAGATGGAGGGGTCGCTCGGATGACGGTCGCGTCACCGCGACCTCGCCCGGCTCGCCGGGTTGCGACCGATCTTCCGTTCAGCTTCGCCGACCGAGGTCTCGCCAAGGCGCTCGCCGCCGAGCGCTCCGAGCCCGACTGGCTGCGCGCCGAACGGATCGCCGCCCTCGAGGCCTTCGAGGCCCTCCCGCTCGAGCCGAACCAGCTCTACACGACCTACCTGGACCTGCGCAACGCCGAGCTCATGACTGCCCGGCCGTACCTGAAGACGGCGAGCGTGCCGAACGCGATCGCCTCGACCAAGCTTCCCGATGGCGTCGCCGGGCTGATCGATCTGCGCGAGGATGGCGTGGCCGGCCTGGTCCTGGAGCCCGCGGCGGTCGCGGCCGGGGTCATCCTCGAGACATTCGGTCAGGCCCTCGCCCGCGACCCGGACGGCCTCCGCACCCAGCTCGAGGGTGGCGCCGGACTCCCCGACGATGACAAGCTGGCGGCACTCGTTCGTGGCTTCTGGAGCCAGGGCGTCCGGCTGCAGATTCCCGCCGGCGTCCGCCTGGAGCGGCCGATCGTGATCCGCTGGGCAGCCGGGATGCCGGATCGGGCGCTCATCGGGCGCACGATCATCACCGTGGGCGATGGCGCCGACGCCTCGATCGTGGAAGAGCTGACCGCCTCCGGCCCCGCCATCGCCTGCGCCGCCGGCGAGACCGTCCCACAGGCCCTCCTTGCCGGGACGCTCGAGGTCACCCTGGGGCGCGACGCGAAGCTGGCCGTCGCCAGCCTCCAGGAGCTTCCGGCTGGGACCATCGCGTTCCAGCATCGCCATGCGGTGATCGGCGAGGGCGCCTCGCTCCACTGGGCGCTCGCCCAGCTGGGTTCGCGGCTGGTCCGCAGCCGCGTCGACAACCGGCTCGAGGGCGACCGCAGCTCCGTGGAGCAGGTCGAGATCGTCTTCGGGGGCGAGGACCAGCTATTCGACCTGACCTCCTACACGCGCCACATCGGCCGCGACACGACCGGCAACCTGCTGTCGAAGGGTGCGCTGCTGGACCGGGCACGCTCGTTCATGAAGGGGATGATCGTGATCGATCGCAGCGCGGTCGGGACGGACAGCTTCCTCGGCGAGTTCGGGATGAACCTGTCGAAGGCGACCCGGTCCGTCGCGATCCCGTCGCTCGAGATCGACCAACCCGATTGCCGTCGCGCCGCCCACGCGAGCTCGGTCGGCCCGATCGACGAGAGCCAGCTGTTCTACCTCGAGAGCCGTGGGATCCCGCCCGACGAGGCCCGCAAGTTCATCGTGCTGGGTTTCCTGGAGCCCGTCGTCGCGCGAGTCCCACTCGCGTCGGCCCAGGACCGGCTGCGCGTGCTGCTGGAGGCCAAGTGGGACGCCGGGATCGGCGCTGGGGCAGGGAACGATGCGGCTGCCTGACGCCGCCGGGTGGACCCCACGCGTCAGCTGGCGGCCTCGGCCTCTGGCATCGACCCCTCTGTGCGGGCATCGACCTCGACGACAAGCCCGTCGTGCGGTCGAGACCTGAGCGAGAGCGTCGCTCCCGCCAGACGCGCCCGTTCCTCCATGCCGATCAGCCCGAACCGGTTGGATGACAGCAGCTCGGATGGCGACGGGATCGGTTCCATGCCCTCCCCGTCGTCCGCGATCATGAGACGCGTGCCCTTGGCGGTGAATGCCAGGCGAAGCACCACGTTCGCCGCGCCTGAGTGGCGCTCGACGTTCCGCAAGGCCTCCTCCGCGATGCGAAGCAGCGTCAGCTCGAGCTCCGTGCTCAGGCGTCGGGATCGTCCGCTGAGGACCACGCGCGCCTTCACGCCCGTGCGACCTGTGAACACGTGCGACAGGGATTGCAGTGCCGCGGGGAGGCCGAGATCGTCGAGGATGGAGGGCCGCAGGTCGCGGCTCACACGCCGGAGCTCGTCCGTCACCGATTCCGCGATCGCCCGCGCATCGCCCAGTGTGGTTGTCCCGGCTGGCACGAGCGCTTCGAGCCCGTCCAGCTTCCGCACGAGGAGCACGAGCGACTGGACGGGACCGTCGTGGAGCTCTCGCGCGATGCGACGCTGCTCTGCCTCCCGGGCGGCCAGGGTCTGCCTGGCGATGCCCTCCAAGCCTCGCTCGCGCTCATGCTGCGCCGTCACATCGCGCAGTACGATCTGGACGTGTGCCCGGCCGAGCGGGTCGGTGATCGCCGCCCCGATGGGCTCGATCCATGCTCCGGTCTTGGGTAAGCGGATCGGATCGGACGCGTCGGACCCGCCTCCTGGGCGGGTGCGCAGGGACGCCATGATCGAGGGCCCCAGTGGCGCCGGGAGCGGATGACCGCGGAGGTCCGCCACCGGCCGCGAGAACATCTCCGCCGCCGCCGCGTTGGCCTCCTCGACACGGCCCTCGTCGTCCAGGAGCACGATCGGCTCCGAGACCGTGTCATAGATGGCTCGGTAGCGTTCCTCCGAGATGCGCCGGTCGTCCTCCCGCCGCTCGGCGTCCAGCCGGGAAGTGCGTTCGCGATCGACGCGGCTGCCCACGAACACCGCCGTGGCGCTGAGCCAGCCCAGCTGCAGGAGCTCGCCCCATTGCTCGAGGCCGTCGTGGAGGAGGAGGATGTTCGGCACGGAGAGCGCGGCGCACCACACCGCCGTCAGCGCCGAGCCATGCAGGCCGAAGTTCAGGGCCGCGTACAGGATCGGGACAAGGAAGAGGGACGTCGGCACCAGGTAGATCGGTGTGTGCGCGTCGAGGGTGTGCGACGCCTCCAGCCAGGAATGCACGAGTGCGATCGCGACCACGAGCACCTGCACCGCCCAGAACTCATATCGTTCGACCGGTGGGCGCAAGGGGCTGAACGCCTTCTGGACCAGCGCCAGGGCGCTCGGGCGGCTCCAGCGTGGCCGAGCCGCGGCGCTCACCGGGTGACCTCATCTCGCTCGAGTGCGATCCAGCCGCGCGACGCGGCGTAGAGGATCGCTTCGGTCCTGGTGGAGACACCGAGCTTGTTGAAGATACTCGTCAGATGGCCCTCGACGGTCCTCGCGCTGACCGAGAGCTCCCGGGCGATGTCCTTGGTCCGCTGCCCGCGAGCCGCGAGCCGGAGCACCTCGTGCTCCCGGAGCGTCAGCAGCTGCCCGTCTGGTGGGATCCCGGTGCCCCGCAGGACCTGGCGAGCAACCGCGGGATGCAGCACGATCTCGCCCCGTGCCACCGCGACGACCGCCGCCGCGACATCACGGCCTCGCGCCGTCTTGAGCATATAGCCCCCCGCACCGGCATGGAGCGCCGCTGTCACGTAGTCCACGTCGTCGTAGGCGCTCAGGATCAGCACCCGGGGAGGGTTGGGTTCGGCCCTGATCCGCCGGGTCGCCTCGATCCCGTTGAGCACCGGCAGACCCACGTCGAGGAGCACCACATCGGGGGCGAGCTCGCGT